>CAZIJP010000054.1:0-16349 GCA_964539615.1 uncultured bacterium | reverse complement strand
TTCTTATGCAAAACTCAGCGGCGAACAACACGGAACCCAAAATTATTGAACTGAATATACGGGTTGATGACAAAGCGATAAGCAACACTCGCATAGGAGTCAAGGTCCCTCCAGCTGCCACCGCGTAAAACATGAGAAATACACGAAACCGCACCCTTAAAGTTGTCTTGTTTTCCCGTCGGGTACTCATCATATTTATCCCAGCACCATTCCCATACGTTACCGCTCATATCATACAAGCCAAGTTCGTTAGGTTGCTTCGTGCCTACAGGATGAGAGGTGTTATTGAAATACCATGCAGAATCACCAATGCTGTTGTTTACGTTGCTTCCTGCAAATTTCTTGGCATAGCCTTTTGTGTTTATATGTCCGGGATTATCCTTGTCAGCTCCCATAGCAGCCCACATCCATTCCATTTCTGTGGGAAGGCGATACCCGTTGACTGACCAATCGGCAGTTACGGCATCCCATAATGCAGTATCATTTGATGGGTTAAAGTCCTCTATCATCAATGGCACGCTACCCCATCGAGCGGTATCGGTGTTACCGTTAATGGTATACACCGGCGTTAGTCCTTCGAGCGTACTCAGTTTATTACAGAATACCAACGCATGATACAAATTCACACGTTGGACAGGATCTTGTTGCCCGGTTGAATATTTCGTATCGCTGGGATCGCTCAATCCGGTAACTGCTACAAATTGTGCTCTCGTGATCTCAGTCTCACTCATGCGGAATTCTGAAACGGTGCTGATATTTTCCGGATTATCATCAAGCTGAAAAGAACCGGCGGGGACATATTTCAAGGTACCGACATATTTCGAGGTGTAATCTTTGTCTGCTTGAGCAACGGTCACTGCGATAAACAGTATCACCATACATATTACGCACAGCATTATTTTTTTGGATCTCATAGATCCTCCTTATCAGCTTTTAAGCAACTCTTTTTAACAACATACATAAATATACTAGATTCGTTCGTGTTTTGCAATGACCTAAAAGTTTATTGTTTCGATGAAAGTATTACGAACAGCCCCCGATAACGACACTTAGGTTGCGTTGGCTCACACACCACATTTTACGTTGTTTTTCTCCAAAGTCATTTTTTATTTAAAATGCAAATTCTCCATCCCGCATTACTTCTTCGCCATCTGCCCACACGGTCGGTTTTCCGATCACGCCGTCCAGATGCACCGTGCTTTGATTGGTGCCCCCGATGCTCACATTACTGCCGAATGCGAAATGGATGGTATTCATCACTTTTTCATCTTCGAGGATATTGCCGATGATGCGCGCCGCCGGATTGGTGCCGATCGCAAATTCGGCGATACAGTCGGCATTATCGCCGGCCGCGGTGATGACCCGCTCTAATACGGCCGCCTTAGACCCGCCGCCATATCGTGTGATCCGCCCGTCGCGAATCTCCAGATCGATCGTTTCTCCGTTCAGCAATCCGATCATACCGTAATCCGTCGGCTGATCGGGCGACATGCTCAGGTCGATCACTATCCGGCCGTTCATGCTGGTCTCGACGGGTGCGACCATCATCTCGCCGTCGGGAAGGTTGACAAAACTCCCCGCTGTGCGGCACAATCCGTCAAGCACATGGATGGTTCTGCCCGTGATGGAAAAAGTCACATCCGTTCCTTTTTCCGTGGTAACGCGGACATGTTGAACACCGGCGAATCTTTCTTTCAGCTTTGTCGTAAATGCGCTCATCGCATCATAATCAACATCAAGCGCCCGTTCGAAAATATCGGCAGTAATTCCCGGCAGTGTGGCCACGCGTGCGCCGTGCAGCCGCGCTTCTACCATGGCTTTTGTATGACTTGCCGACATGGTCGTGGGGGCAATGATCACATCCGCATGGCGTGCGATCTCGGCAGTGAACGATGACAACTGATCACCGTCAAACCGCGTCACCGGTATCTGTAAAAGCACTGCCTCACTTCGTGTCTGAGCATGCCGAAATAGAAATTCACCGATCTCATACCGTTGTGCATCGGTGATGACCAGTACCTTTTCATGCGGTTGAATTGCTAGACAAGTATCCAGTATGATCTCGGCGATTCGCGTTTTCATGGTAATCTCCTAACCTTTCCCTGTTCGTTATTGAGCTATCCATAACCCGTTTCGGGGTATCAATTTGTGCGCCCACCCCATCCCCTCCCTTGTCTTTTGGGAGGGGCTAAATTTCTTTTATAGCGGGGATTTCATCCCCGCACCCCTTTATCGAAACCAAAACAGGAAAAACACAAAATATCGTGCCCCTCCGAGTCACAACAAAATCATAATGAGATGCACTTCTGCTCATTTATAATATCGCGCACCGTTCTTCCTTGTCTGATTTTACGGATTATTCCGTCTTTGTCGATACAATATTCGTCGGGCATACGGTGCGAGAGAAAATACGGCATACTTTCCGTATACCCGTAAGCGCCGGTATTGAGAACCGCGACCCTATCACCCGACGTAACAGGCGGTAACAGCATGTCCTCGGCAAACACATCCAGCGAAGTACACAACGGGCCGCCGACCGTCACCGGCACCTTTTCACAAGTATCGGTCTGTAACACCGCTATCGGATGAACACAGCCGATAAGCGCCGGACGCACACAATGGTTTATGCCGCCGTCGCAGAGCACAAACGTTTTCCCGCGAGAGACTTTGACATCAGTAACCTCTGTAACATACATTCCCGCTTCTCCGACAAGAAACCGACCCGTTTCGAAAATACACCGTATCGCCGGATCAATGCGTTTAAGCCGGGTAATAAATTCTGACGCATGTTCACCAAACACGCTAAGATCGATCGCTTGCTCATTCTCGCCGTACGGTATACCCAAACCGCTGCCGATATCAATGGAGCACGGTACTCGGGGCATCTGTGCCGCAAACCGTTCAACAAGCTCTGCGCAATGAGAAAGATACCGTTCATACACTGCCGCATCAAGAACTTGCGTAGCGCTGAACACATGAAATCCGTCGATTCGCACAAACCGCAATGAACGCAACAACGGCATCAGCGCAGAAAGCTCTTCTTCATCGATCCCGAATTTTCGCGCTCCGCCGCTCATCTGCACGGCGGAATCGGTGATCTCAAACAACGTATTGACGCGTATATGCGCATGTATTGGTTTTCCCAATTTTTCGCAAATCGTTTCCAATCGAAGCAATTCGCCCCGCGACTCCACATTCACGGCTCGTATCCCATGTGCTACGGCTAATTGCAATTCCGAATCGGTCTTTGCAGGTCCTGCAAAAACGATCTTTTCAGGCGCAACGCCGACCTCTAAAGCAGCGAGCAATTCCCCGTCTGAAGCGATCTCAATCCCGCAACCGAGCGCATAAAGATGCCGCACGATCGATATATTCGGATTTGCCTTCACGGAATAGACGATATCGATCTCTTGCGGTAAAGCAGATCGCAACGCATGATACCGAGCGTTGATGATACGGCTATCATACAGGTAGAACGGTGTCGGCAGATCGACCTCATGTTCGATAATCGCTTTCTGCATCTCTTGAAATTCGCACGCACTGTTAAATGTGTTCATAAAAAAACCTCTGCAATCGTTCCAGACCCGTTTTTAAAATAGTCGGCGCAGCTCCGTAGGAAATACGGATGAAGTGACGCGTCGATTCACCGAATGCGCTTCCCGGTATAACGATTGTTCGCTCGGTTTCACGTAACAACGCAGCCACATGATCGCCGCTCCCGTACCGGCTCACATCGGCAAAAAGATACAAGCCTCCGTCCGGTTCGTAAAACCGAATGAACGGAATTGCGCGTAATACGGATACGGCATACTCCCGGTTAGAGTGCATTGCATCACGAACCGATCCGGTGTCGTCCTCTAAAGCCGCTAATGCGGCATACTGGCTTATCGATGCAACACACGACATCATATACGCGTGGTATTTTATACATCTGCCGATAGAATTTTCGGGGGCAATAAGCCAGCCTACGCGCCACCCGGTCATACCGTATGTTTTTGAAACACCCGATACGGTCATAAGGAGCCGTTCGTCAATGAACGCCCCGATATGCGGCACCGAATCTTTTCCGAAATATAACCCTGCGTAACTGTCATCGCTCAAAACGGTAATGTCAAATTCTTCGGCGATCGCGGCCACCGCCTGCAGTTCTTGCGGGGAATGACACATTCCGGTCGGGTTTGACGGCGAATTGATCACGATCATCCGCACGTTCCCTTCCGCACAAACACGCAGTAACGTATCACTATCAATACTAAAAAAATCTCCGGAACGCAAAACATACGGCACCGGTTTCGCCCCTGCCAACAACGCACACGCAACATATGCCGGATATCCCGGATCGGGGATAAGCACGCTATCACCGGGTCTCAACACGCTGTGCATAGCAACAAATATCCCTTCGGAAGCGCCGGCGGTTATCAAAACCCGGTCAGCTGAGACGGGGCGTTTCTGCGCGCAGTTTTCATTGTCGGCCACACTTTCACGTAATTGGTGTAATCCCTGATTCGGCATGTAAAACGTTTTGTTGGATCGTATCGCATCAATCGCTGCATCTTGGATACCGACAGGGGTCGGACAATACGGCATACCCAAACCGAGATCGATCGCATCGGGAGGTGCGGAAGCATACACAGCGCGGATCTTTGACGGAACAACGCTATCGATCAGACGTGTGACCGTACTCATCGTAATCCCTCCTCAAGAGCAACTCGCACATCGGTCTTTTCATCGCGATATTTGACAATGATCGGTGTATACACAGCCAAACCATGCGTTTTCCCAAATTCATTGTGCACCGGCCGAGATCCGGGCACGACCACCGCGCCTTCGGGCACGATCAAACGCCCGCGTTGATCCGGTCGGATGATACGTTCATGCACGGCGTCATATAAAACGGTCGATGCGGTCAATATCGTTCCGGTAGCAAGCACGGCATGACCGCGCACGACCACTCCCTCATAAATACCGCATTGCCCGCCGATAAACACTTCGTCTTCAATGATCACCGGGCTGCCTTGGATCGGCTCAAGTACGCCGCCGACCTGAACGCCGGCGCTGATATGACAGCGTTTTCCTATCTGTGCGCAGCTTCCTATAAGAACATGCGAATCGATCATCGTACCGGCATCAACATACGCTCCGACATTAATGTAACTCGGCGGCATGATCACGATGCCCGGAGCGCAATATGCTCCCCGTCGCACCGATGTCCCGCCAGGGACCACACGCACGGCATCGGTCAAAAGGAATTGTTTTACGGGGTATGTTCCTTTATCACAAAAACCGAACAATCCGTCTTGTTGAAAGACCAATCGACCGATTCTGAACCCGAGCAGTATTCCTTTTTTAACCCACGAATTGACCGACCATTCGCCGTTGTCATAAGAAACGGCACGAATACAACCGCGGTCAAGCTGATCAATGAACACCTCAAACAATTCTTGCACAGCCGTATCGCTTATGCCGTTGTCATATGCAGTAATGATACGTTCCTGAATTGAGATCATGATCGCACCTCCGCTTGCCGTGCTGGTGCGTAAAAAGAGGTCAATGCCGCTAGCAATCGTTCTTTGTTCACGGCACTCATAGCCCACAATGGTAAACGTACCTCGCCGGCAGGAAGACCTTGCATTCCCATTGCCGTCTTGATAGGCACAGGATTACTCTCAAGGAATGCCCCTTTATAAACGGGATACAACCGGTGATGCAGTTCTTTCGCAGTACCATGATCTCCCGACAATGCTGCCCGGATCATTACCGATGTTTCCCGGGGTACAAGGTTTGATATGACCGAGATCACGCCGTGCCCACCCTGTGCGATCATGGCAAGCGCCATCGCATCATCACCGCTCAGCACACAAAATTCCGGTCTTTGCATCGCAATGGTATGAATAACGTCATTTGCCTGGCCTATATTGCCGGAAGCTTCTTTCACTCCGACAATATTGGGTAATTCGGCAATTCGAGCCAGGGTATCGGTCTCGATGTTCACGCCGGTGCGCCCCTGAATATTATATACAATGATCGGGGTATGCACTGCTTCAGCCACTGCTTCGAAATGGCGGAATAAACCTTCCTGCGTCGGTCTGTTGTAATACGGAGCAACCACGAGTAATCCGTCAACCCCCATGCGTTCGGCCGACAACGCTTGATCGATCGTTTCCTGTGTTGAATAACTGCCGACACCGGCAATCACGGGAATGCGTCCGTTGACCTCTTCAAGCGTAATTGCAATGATCGCATGTTTTTCGGATACGCTCAGCGTTGGCGTCTCTGCCGTTGTGCCGAGTATAACTAATCCGTCCACACCGCCTGCGATCTGAAACTGTATCAACCTGCGCAATCCGTCCCGGTCAAGCAAATTATCAATAAACGGTGTTATAAGCGCCGTATATGTACCTTCAAATCTCATAATGCCCCTCCTTCTATACGCCCGCGAATAATGCGGGAAAATGTTGTGAACCCCGTGGTTTTCTGTGCTTCTTCGGCTGCCATTACCGCACCGAACGCAAATCCGCTTCTGTCTTTTGCAGTATGAGTTAGCGTGATCGTATCGGACATGCTGTCAAACATCACGCGATGTTCGCCGGGTAGTGCGCCGCACCGCACGCTCGCAAAATGCAGTTCATGCGGCTCGATCCGCCTGTTCCCCGGATGAAATACCGATGCTGTCTTACGGTCAATTGTCTCGGTTATGATCTTTGATAACGTAACAGCCGTGCCCGACGGGATATCTTTCTTTGCTGCATGATGCATCTCAACCCCGGCCACATCGTACTGTTCCAGACCGTTCATCATCGCAGCAGCGTGTTCAAGCAGCAGGTAAAACACCTGCATGCCGACTGAGAAATTTGCATCGCAGATCACCGTGCCGTTCATTTTTTCCGTAAGATCTCGAACCGGTTGAACATCCCACCCTGTTGTACCGATAACGAGCGGTATGCCTGCCGATACTACTGTTTCTGCTCGCTCAATAATACTGAGCGGTGATGAAAAATCGATCACCACACTGCAATCGCGCAACGACTCAGATGTAACTGCGGTATGATCAGCATCGGTCACCGTGTTATCGATACGAGAGGAAATGACATGTCCGCATTCGCGTGCTGCCTGCTCAATGGCCTTCCCCATTTTCCCGTATCCAATAAGGCAAATGTTCATACCCTCGCCTCCTCGAAAAATGCAGCATGCACTGCTTGTACACACTGCTCCACAATATCGTCATTCACGACAAATCCGATATTCACTTTTGAAGCGCCGAGTGACATCATATCTACCGTAACATTTTGCTCACGAAGGACCCGGAAAACTTGTTCGAGAATACTCGACGAATGAGCCATCATACCGATGATGCTAACCAATGATTTTCCGGTTTTCACGGTCACTTCGGCATACTCGCTCAACCTTCGCACCAGCGTTTCAATATGATGGGGATTATCGAGCGTTAATGTCACGCTCACTTCGCTTGTCGTTATCATATCCACCGATATCTGCATATCGTCAAAAACAGAGAATATCTCGGCAAGAAAACCGTGTTGGCCAAGCATGCGATTGGAAACGATATCGATAACCGTGATATTTCTGCGACAGGTCACTGATTTAAATATCCGATCAGTGTCGGTATGAAAAGAAATGACCGTACCGGGATGATCAGGATTAAGCGCATTCTTTACACGTATCGGTATACTGTGGCGTCGTGCAGGATGCATAGCGCGAGGATGTAAAACTTGTGCTCCAAAATACGCCAGTTCGGCCGCTTCATCAAAAGAAACGGCATCCACAACCTGTGCATACGATACAATTCGCGGGTCTGCCGATAAGATACCGTCGACATCTTTCCAGACCTGTATCTCAGCTGCTCCGATCGCTGCTCCGATTATTGCCGCAGAAAGATCGCTTCCTCCCCGCCCCAGGGTCGTGACCTCACCCTTTGTATCTTTACCGATAAATCCCGTTATCACCGGGATCGAATTATATTCGCACACCGAGCATATGCGCGATCGGATCACAGAATATGCCGATTCCGGCACGTCTGCATTTCCAAATACACCATTTGTTATCATGCCGATGTCCCATGCATCGAATGCTTCGGCAGGAAATCCTTGTGCCCGCATATATGCAGCAATGATACGCACGGCCAAGCGCTCCCCGCAGCTTACCAATCGGTCACGGACTCGCGGTGACATTTCTCCAACAAGCGCTATTCCCTGCAAAAGCGTATCGGCTTCCTGTAGCAGTTCTTCGGTTATCAGAGGATCGATACCCAACTCTTTACATAATTGCACATGATAATCGATAATATTGGAATACCCGATGAAATTATCAAGTGCCCGTTCAGATGCATCTAAAAGCAAATCGGTCGTATCGCCGATAGCTGAGAGCACAACCACCGGTGTATGTTCTCTTTCGCGTAAAATTATTGCAGTAATATTTTTGATTCGATCTGCGGTTGCGATGGATGCACCGCCAAATTTCATAATGATCATAATGTTCTCCTTTCGAATGTTCATGTATATGAAAGAATCATTGTCCCATACACACGATCCAATTCCTATGTCATACTCAGTACATGCGCCTTATGTTGCCATTTCATTTTGGTATTATTTTGAAAATACGTACAAGTACGTATTCATAGAAAATAACTGTTTCGTCAACATGAAATAGCTACGTAAATTATTCCATCGTGAAGTGCTTATTCAGATGAAACGATATGGCAGGTAACAAAAGGGAATTATTTAGAAGTGCGCTTTATACGCTTTCGAAGAGATTTTTTGATTGATACTGATTTTGAATAAAGACCGATTTCAACGGAACGTTCACATGGCTGCAGGGACACATTCATACGGCTTTGTCGGTGCCGCGGGCCAAATAGCATGTACATGCTATCACCTTCCTTTCAGATTTCGAAAACGATAGCACGATTTCACCGCATGTCAAGATTAATCTTCGCCAAGCGAAAAAAAACAGTACTGTGATCTGTTATTTCGTTATGCGTATCTAAGAAAGAGTAAATAATATATGGTTTGTATTTTCTTGAAAAAGAGAAGGAGAGCGAACCGCTCTCCCGAAATAATTACTGAGCCTTTTTTTCGCTGACGTATGTTCTGATGTCTTGAGCCATGGTCTTTGCGGTCTGCATTGATACACGAAGACGTGTGCCCGCCGATTTATTACCTTTATCAAATTTGTCTGCATGTTCCTTAGCTTCGGTTAAAACTTTAATCATCTCTTCCAATTTAGCTACGCTGGTAACTTCGCTCATAGCGCCTCCTTTTTCCTGTTTGTTCATTAAAACCGCCTCACGATACAATCATAGCAAGAAAACTTCGTATTTCAAGTGTTTTTTCGTATTATCCACGGGCGCAGCTGTTTTTTATACATTCCTCTTTATATTTATACCGACTTTCACTCATTCTGTTGCAGAAATAACAAAAAAAGGCCGTCTTTTGACGGCCGTGAAGAGCACTTTCAGGTATAGTGATTATTCAGCCAACAGTTTATTGATCTCGTCTTCAAATACTTTTTTATCGGTAAAGCCGACATGGGTGCTCACAACTTCGCCTTTTTTATTTACGATGAATGTGGTCGGAATTCCGCTGATCTCGCCGAATTTATCGCCGAATAATTTTGCAACAGTCCCTTTTTCGTCATGCAATACAGGATAGTTCATTTTATTGGCCGGAACAAATTTTACCAATTCCTTCTTGTCTTCATCAAGAGAGATGCCGATGATCTCAACACCCTTATCTTTCAAGGCTGAATACAGTTCAATAAATCCGGGAATTTCCTGTCTGCACGGAGGACACCATGTTGCCCAAAAATCAATGACAAGTACTTTGCCGGCAAAGCTTTCGGATTTCACAATAGTACCGTTAACATCGGGAAGCTCAAATGCAGGTATCACTTTTGCTCCGGTTGTTGATACCGGCGTTGAAGAGTTCGTGTCTGCATTAGTTTTCTGTTTTGTACAAGCCATAGAAACAGCGATCATAACGATCAAGCCCATTGATAATAATGTTCTCATCATGTTCCCTCCTTTGTAAATCGTACCATATACATGTTGTTCCCCATACACCAATCATGCCAACTCTTATTCCACTGTTCACTCGGTAGTGTTAGTTCAGAAATGATCCCGGTACCGGTCTCAAGTTCATCGGTCATAGATGACACATGCTGTACAACGAGAAAGTTTTCAGGCAATTCTTCCCTGATCCTTCTGGTTCGTTCGTTGTCGGTATTGGCCGCAACATGTATCTTTGCAAATAGTGTTCTGTTTTTTAGCATCTCTATTAAAAAATAATATTCGCTATATCGTGCGATAAATGCAGAAAGATGTTTTGCAATTACCGGAATATCGACGCTATCATCACTATACAATTCCGCATTGTATATAGATGGGTAGATCGTAAAAGCTGACCCGTCAAAAAATCCGGACTGTTGTGTTGCATACGTAATACCGTAGACACTTTCCGATGCTTCAATAAATCCTTTTCTCCCATCGATAAGGTGCTGTTTCCCGATAACCGCAACAAGATTTCCTTCATTCTTCTGAATAAATAATTCCCGAACGGCACCGCGGCGATACTCTTCGGCCACCGGGGTTTCCTCTGAAACATCAAGCTGGTCGACCTGGAATGGGTCAGGCCCGAACGGTATCAAAATTCCGCGTTTATAATATTTTTTTATCGCATCCGACAGTAAATACTGTTGATATAAATATCGGTTGAACACCGGAGATATGGCATCCCCCAACGAATATGGGGAATACCGTGCATACAACAACAGCACTTCCTGTAACGGGAACGTCAATGCCTGCGGAGGCACAAAATCAATGGTATATTTTCTGCAAAGATCACGGATCACTGAAAGCACGGTCATTCTGCTTATATCGGCGATTCCATGCTGTTCTGTCAATAAAACCAGTATAGACACCAATTCTTCATAGAACCGTCGCTCGATCGTTTCCGGTAAAACAATGTGCATTTCACGCATGATGGCACGCCAGATCAACTCATTGAACACTTCGCCGTCGATCGTTACCGGCCCGCTCTTCGGCGCTCCGTATAACTGATGAACAAGCAATTCGATATCGGTTTCGTCTATGAGTGTATGTTCTTTGGAATTATGCAGATAAAATGAGATCACAGACACAATATGTTCAAGTTCCTCATGAGAAAAATCTCTGCCCTGAGCCAATGCCGTAATCTTTTTTGATAATATCCTAGCGCTCAGCTCTTTGATCTCGCCGGTTTTGTCTTTGTAAAACAAATTGCCGATGAACATGCTATTTTTTCTGCTCGATAAACTGTTTAAGTTCGATAAGGAAGTCACTCGGATCCTTAAATTCACGATATACAGACGCAAAACGCACATAAGCGACAGGATCAATGTCTCTTAAAGCTACGATCACCAACTCGCCGATATACGTGGATTGAATTTCATTTTTTTCTGAGGTAAACAACGCTTTTTCTATACCGTCAATGATCTCTTCGATCTTTTGAAGGGATACGGGACGTTTCTCGAATGCCTTTTTTATGCCGCGCTCCAGCTTTGAACGATCATAATCCTCACGTCTGCCATCTTTTTTAACGATCAGAGGTACGGATTCCACGATCGTTTCGTAGGTGGTGAACCGCTTGCCGCATTGAAGGCATTCCCGCCTCCTGCGGATAGCATTTTCGTTATTCGCAGAACGCGAATTGATAACCTTACTGTCAAAGTAGTTACAATGCGGGCATTTCATGGCGTATACTTAATGACCTCAATCCGGGCTTCTTCAAGAAGCGATTTGGATAATTCGTCGGGATATGCTTCCAAATATTTAATGGTCTTTATCCCGGCATTGATAAGCAGTTTTGCGCAAACGACACACGGATGATGGGTCACATATGCCGTGCTGCCGTCAAGGCTGATGCCGAACCGCGCCGCCTGAATAAGGGCGTTTTGTTCCGCATGTACGCCGCGGCATATCTCTTGGCGCTCGCCTGACGGGATCTTCAGTTGATCGCGAAGACACCCAGTCTCGGAACAATGACGTAGTCCGGACGGTACGCCGTTGTACCCTGTCGTAAGGATCCGTTTATCTTTCACGATCACGGCGCCGACAGCACGTCGTAAACACGTGCTGCGCGTGGCCACCATTTTGGTTATCTCAAAAAAATATTCATCCCAGCTTGGGCGATTCATATCATTTACCTATCTTATATTGATACAGCGGAAAAGCATCGCATAAAGTATGCACGTCTTTTTTCGCTTGTTCAAGTATCGCCTCGTCATCGTTGGAACGAAGCACACGGTCAATGATGCCGGCTATGGTCTTCATTTCAGTTTCCTTCATGCCGCGGGTCGTGAGAGCAGGCGTTCCAAGACGGACACCGCTGGTCACAAACGGACTCTTTGTATCAAACGGGATAGTATTTTTATTAACGGTGATCTCGGCGCGGCCCAGAAGATTTTGTGCTTTTTTACCGCTGATATCGAGAGATGACAACACATCGACAAGCATCAAATGATTATCGGTACCGCCGGAAACGAGGCGATAACCCAACGACTTTAAGGTTTCGGCCAAAGCTTTTGCATTGGCAACAACCTGAGCCTGGTATTCTTTAAATGCGGGTTCAAGCGCTTCCTTGAAAGAAACGGCTTTTCCTGCAATAACATGCATGAGCGGTCCGCCCTGCACACCCGGGAAAACAAGCATATCAATGTCTTTAGCATATTCTTTTTTACACAACACCATGCCGCCGCGTGGACCGCGAAGTGTTTTGTGTGTGGTAGTGGTTACAAAATCGGCATAAGGAACCGGGCTTGGATGCAATCCGGCTGCCACAAGACCTGCTATATGCGCCATATCGACCATAAGTTTTGCACCTACGGCATCGGCTACTTCGCGGAATTTTTTAAAATCGAGCGTACGCGGGTAGGCGCTGGCTCCTGCGATGAGCAGTTTTGGCTTATGTTCCAGAGCGATTTTTTTCATTTCGTCATAATCGATCTGTTCGGTCTCTTGATTGACACCGTAAGGAACGATTGTGTAAAAAAGACCTGAAAAATTAACGGGACTTCCGTGAGTGAGATGACCACCGTGCGATAAATTCATACCCATGACAGTATCGCCCGGCTTGACCGTTGCAAAATAAACTGCCATGTTCGCTTGAGCGCCGGAGTGTGGCTGCACATTGACATGCTCGGCGCCGAATAATTGCATTGCACGTTCTATGGCAAGTTTTTCAGCCTTATCAACCACTTCGCATCCGCCGTAATAACGCCCGTTCACGGAATAATCGGTTTCAAGCGGAGCTTCCTTTTTACGTGAATACGGATATCCTTCCGCATATTTATTGGTCAGCACAGAACCCACGGCTTCCATTACCGCATCACTTACAAAATTCTCAGATGCGATAAGTTCAAGACCATAAGACTGGCGTTTTACTTCATCCTGAATAAGGCCGAAAATATCGGGATCAGTGGTCTTTAATACACGGTTAACCATAGATAGCCTCCTTTATTTTTTTAAAAACTTTGTCTCAATATCAGTGATCTTTTGAACGCGTTTCATATGTCGGTCTTCTTCAAATTTTGTGGTAAAAAAATTGGTAAGTAATAGTTCAAGTGTATCCATATCGGTATAATCGGCCCCAAGTACCAGAATATTGGCATTATTATGCATCCGCGAAAGCCGCGCAAGTTCCGGCGACATGCACAATGCAGCCCGGATATTCACAACTTTATTTGCGGCAATCGACATACCGATACCTGAGCCGCATATCAACACCCCATAATCATACAGGTCTTTTGAAACACCTTCGGCAACTTTGTATGCATAATCAGGGTAGTCAACCGAGTCAGCGGTCATTGCCCCCATATCATCCACATCATAGGAACGGCTGACAAGGATCTTTTTTATTGCATCTTTTAATGTGATCCCGCGGTGGTCTGAACCGATCGCTACCTTCATATCTTTTCCTTTCGGTCAGAGATCGCTGATATCGCCCACATCGGTGCTGTCGCTCATCTCGGTGGGCTCTGTGCCGGGGAAGAACCACATGGTAACGCCTTTGTCGCCGGGTTGTGCCAGTTTTCCGTCAATACGGTTGACAAACCGACTGACCACACCGTCCGGCATCGGCCACATATCGTTCTCATGACCGCGCATCATCTCATTCAAGATCATTGAGAATCCTTTTCCATGCGCAAGTCCGCCGTATTCAGGCACACCCAGGTTTTGTTTGTAATCAAATCCTATCCAGGATGTCAATAACATATTCGGCGTATAGGCTACCAGCCACAGGTCGGTAGGGCCGTCGGTAGTTCCGGTTTTACCGGCTATGACGCCATGATTCAAGTTAAACATCCCATGGAAAAAAGAAGCTGTTCCGATCTCAAATATACCGCGGTTCATGTTGTTCATCATAAACGCCAACTGCGGCGAGATCACTTCGGTCAATTGCGGTTTGTTCTCTTTAATTATATTGCCCTGTGCGTCTTCTATCTTACGGATATAGATCGGCGTTACCTTGTACCCGCCGCTTGCAAAGGTGCAATACGCACGAGCAAGTTCCATAGGGGACACTTCTGCTACTCCTACCGACAAAGCCGGTACGGCAGGCATTTCACTGTCAATGCCTATGCGGCGTAAAAATTCGACCGCCGTAGACGGTCCGATCTCCTTCATCAACTTAGCCGAGACAACGTTTATTGAAAGTGATAATCCCGAGTATAAGGTCATCGGACCCTGGAACTTTTCATCATAGTTACGCGGACGCCAATCCGACTGTGAGCCGTCGGGTGTATCCCAGACAAACGGAGAATCTAGAAAAACAGATGCCATTGTATACTGACGGCTGTCGATCGCCGCAGCATAGAACAATGGTTTTATCGTTGATCCAATAGACAATTTGGATTGTGTGGCACGATTGAATTGACTTTCACGGAAATCAGCTCCTCCGATCTGAGCAAGAATAAATCCTGTCTTCGGCTCCATTCCGACAAATGCACATTGCGGATACGGCTCACGCTCCCAGAGGACTTCCATAATATTTTTATCAAAATCAGCCCAGCGGAATTTCACGACGATCGACTCACCCGGTTTGAAATAGGTTAGCGGATCAACATCCCAGCCCCAATCCTTTTGAGCGAAACTGATATAAGCGCGCATTCCTGCGCCCATATCCACATAAATTCTTTCCTGATCTTCTTTTATCTCAATAATTTTTCCTTCAAGGATCATATTTGGTTGAAGCGAATAACGGGGATTGCCCATGTTTTGCAATTTATAAGGGCGATAGCTGTATTTATTACGCTCGGAAATTTCCTTCAAATTGACCTGCAGAGCCTGATTCGCCAATTCCTGAAGCTTTGTATCAAGAGTCGTATATACCTGTAACCCGCCGGTAAATATAACATCAGGACCGTATTCGCTGACAAGCTGTCGCCTGATCTCTTCAAAGAAATACGGGGCTAACTCGCTGTATTGCGGCCGTTTCGGTTGCACTAATACCGGTTCTTTGCTATAGGTCTCGTATTCATCATGTTTGATGATACCGTTTTGGTACATTTCATACAGGACAACATTGCGTCGTTCCAGTGTTCTCTCGGGATACACGTACGGCGAATAAAAATTACCGCTACGTGCCATACCGGCCAGCATTGCACATTCACTCACGGTAAGTTCTTTTACGGTTTTATTAAAATACATTTGAGCGGCAGCGCCGATCCCGTATGCGCCGTTACCTAAATAAATCTGGTTGATATACATGCGTAAAATTTCATCTTTGGAAAAAACAAACTCGATCTTATATGCAAGGATCATTTCTTTGATCTTTCGGGTAAAAGTACGCTCATGCGTAAGATACATATTTCTGGCAAGCTGCTGAGTGATGGTACTGCCGCCTTGTTTGACCTTCCCTTTTACAACGTTTTTAAATACGGCACGCATAAGACCGAACACATCAATTGCCGAGTGGCGATAAAAATTCACATCTTCAATACTTAATACGGCTGACTTCATCATCTCCGTTAGTTCATCCTGTTTCAATACCATACGGCGTTCTTTTGCAAATTCGTAAACAAGCTTATCGTCTTTATCAAAGACCTTTGTGCCTACATACGGTTGATATGCGGATATCGCGACTGAAGACGGAAGCGTAGACGAAACGATAAGCACGATCGCGGTTATTGCAAAAAACGGAATTATGAACGTAAATAAAAATAATTTCCCCACCAGCATGCGGGGTGCGTAATATTGTTTCACTAAATGACCCTCCTTAATATTACCTAATTCGGCTCAGTCATTATAGAAGACAGCGTATATATGTCAATATTGAATATGGAATTTCAGGAAAAAACAT
>CAZIJP010000053.1:0-16700 GCA_964539615.1 uncultured bacterium | reverse complement strand
CAATGCGTTCGCGGTATTTTTCCACCTTATAATCCGTATTTGTGTCAAGTGATATTTCCACGGCTTCTTTTAATGTTAAGGCCGTGATAGACCATATGACCAGTAAGCTAATCGTAAGCAGTCCGGTTATTTTCTTCATGATACCCCCTGTATCGTTTGTTGACTGTTTGTGTCGCCGTATATGACAAGTTATACCTGAAAAAAGTTTCGCATGCCACAATAAATATTATTCAGGTGCTGCTGTTATCGCGGGTGGGTATTTTTAATAAAAGAAATCCCGATAAAAATGATAAAATTTATCATAACAATCATCGCACCCGTTGGTAAATTTAGGAAAAAAGAGAGAATTATTCCTATGATCACTGATACTGTGGCAATTACGGCCGCAAATATGACCGTACCGGTAAAACTGCGGGCTATGCGTAAGGCTGTAACTGCAGGAAATATCAAAAGACTTGAAATGAGCATGGTGCCTACTACGCGTATGCCGATCACGACCGTTAGGGCAGTTAGAATGATCAAAAGGCGATTTAAGGCAGTTACTTTTATTCCTGAGACCCGTGCGAAATCATCATCATAGGTAATTGAAAATAATTTTGAATACAAAAAAACGACAATTCCGGTTACCGCTATCGAAAGGAACACCGATGTAATGACCTCAGCTGAGCTGATGGCAAGAATGCTGCCGAAAAGATAACTGAACAGATCAACATTGAATCCGCCGGAAATGCTTGCAAGCAATATGCCGACAGCTACTGCCAATGAAGATATAAGCGCTATCGCAGTATCGCCGAACAAACGGTTTTTTTCACTTAACGAAAGTATTACCAATGAGGCAAGCGCAGTGGCTGGTATTGCCACATAGATCGGCGTTACCCCCAATACAAGCCCTAGTGCGATCGAGGCAAATCCTGTATGCGCAAGACCATCGCCGATCATTGAAAGCCTGCGTAATACAAGAAAAACACCGAGAACAGCGCAACTGATACCGACAAATGTGCCGGCAACAAGCGCTCTTTGTATGAATGCATAGTGTATAAAGTCAGTCATTTTCAACCATGCCTATGTGTAAAATAGTGTTTTGCGGAAATCGATGTATTGAAATCAGCGATTGAACCGTAATAAAGCATCGTGCGATCAAGAAATAATATAGAGCGTGCAAACGATTCGACGGAATGACTGTCATGGGTAACCATAATAATGGTCATTCCATTTTCACTATTGAATTCAGTCAGGGTTTTGTAAAAACAATCGCGCGTTTCCGGATCGAGAGCACCGGTCGGTTCATCAAGGATCAATAATGATGGCGATGATGCCAATGCACGTGCCAAATGGACGCGTTGTTGCTGACCACCTGAAAGCAGGCCGACACGGTTTGATGCGAGGTGGGTGATGTCCAAAAGTTCCATTATTACCGCAAGGTGTTTTTTTTCATTTTCGGGGATATGATAGACCGAGCGCGACATGGTTCCGGATGCCACGACTTCCATCACCGAGGCAGGGAATCGGGGATCGGTGTAGGTGGACCGTTGCGGTAAGTACCCAATACGGAACGGAGTGCCGTTAGTACAATCAAATCGCACGGATCCCGAATCCGGTTTGATCAGGCCGACCAGAGTTTTGACAAACGTTGTTTTCCCTGATCCGTTCGGGCCGATAACGGCAAGGAAATCACCGGCTTCGATCGTACAGGAAATGTTCGACAGAACCTCTTCGTGTCCATATTTTACGGAAAGATCCGTAATCGTTATACAGCTCATCGGTAATTCAGCGCTTTTTTTAAATTTTCAAGGTTTTGGTTCATTAATGAAAGATAAGTAACTCCGTCTTCCAGTTCTTTTTTACTGAGATTATGGGCACCGTGCAATATCATCAATTGAGCGCCGGTCTCCTGCGACAACATAGCGGCAATACGCGGTTCGATCAGTTCTTCGTGAAAAATGACCGATGAATTTGTTTGCTTTATCGTATCGATCAATGCCGCGATCTTTTTTGCAGACGGTTCCGCATCCGGTGCAAAACCTTCATACGGCGATACGACGTTCAATGTATAACGGTGTGCAAAATATCCGAAAGCGAAATGCCCGCCGTATATGATAGTTCGAGACGTTACACGGGAAAAGATATCTTTACACCGGTTATCAAGATCGCTAAGGTGTTGTTTATATTGTGTTCCATTGGATTCGTACACTGTTTTATGTTCCGGATCGGCTTGCGAAAGGGCAGCGGTGATCGTATCCGTCATGGTTTGGGCAAGTACCGGATCTAGCCAAATATGAGGATCAACGCCGTGCCCGTGGTCATCGTCGTCGGAAGCGGTCATTGCGGTGTGAGCATCATCGACATGGGTATCATACAAGCGAATCCCCTTTGAGGCATCCACAACGATAAGTTTTTTATTTGTAAGACTTGCAATAATACCTGGTACCCACGGCTCCATAGCTTCGCCTGTGAAAATAAAAATATCGGCATTGTTCAGGTCAATGATGTCCTGAGGTTTCGGTTCATATGCATGCGGCTCAACGCCGGGAGGGATGAGTATTGTTACCAGAGCATTATCACCTGCAACATTCCGCGTGAAGTCATACAACGGAAAATTGGTCACGATCACGCGCAATTTTTCCGTGGTCGGTGCGGGCGAGGAGCAACTGAAGAAAAAAAGAAATGACATATATAGTGCAATTAAGATAATGATACGGTTCATGATAATCACCTCTTTCAGAAACAAGTATATGCGGTGCTGAAAAAAATGCAAGACAAGACCTCGGAAAACAATACGAGAAAATGAGTGTATAAATATTATTACATTGACAGTGTAAGATTAATGTGTAGTATAAAGACGACGCAGTGGCTGTATCCGTATCATTGCGAAACCTTATGGAGGTAATGTCATGAAAAAGATGGTTGTGTTACTGACCGCCGTTCTCGTAAGTTTGTTGTTTGTATCGTTGGTTTCACCGTGCACAACGTTCACCATAAAAGACGGCAATAACCTGGTTTTCGGCAGGAATCTTGACTGGAGCACTGCTGCCGGTCACATTGAGGTCAACAAAAAAGGCCTGATAAAACAGGCATCGGTAGGTAAGGCAGAAAAACCGTTTGAATGGGTGTCGTTATACGGAAGCGTGACATTCAATCAGCTGGGAAAAGAATTTCCGTTCGGCGGAATGAATGAAAAAGGATTGGTTGTAGAGCAGATGTGGCTTGATGCGGCAAAATATCCCGAGGCAGACGATCGTGCCGGTCTATCTGAATTACAATGGATACAATACCAGCTTGATACAGCCGCAACGGTCGATGATGTGATCGCCAGCGATAAGGTCGTTCGCATCTCTTCAAAATTATCGGGAGCAACGCTTCATTTTCTGGTGACCGACAGTCAGGGCAATTCTGCTGTTATTGAGTATCTCGACGGAAAAATGAATGCATACAGTGGGAAAGCATTACCGTTTACCGCCTTGACCAATGATTGTTATTTTCGTTCGTTACAGTATCAAAAAACATGGGTAGAAGCTGGTGATGGCTTAACGGTTCCCGGTACGGAAGAATCGCTGGTTCGCTTTTCGAAGGCCGCAAAGATGATAACTGCTTATAATGGTTCGAAAAACGCCGTTGACTACTCATTTGATATTCTCAATTATGTCGGGCAAGACAAGTTTACGCAATGGAGCATCGTCTATGATATAAAAAATATGAAGATCTATTACCGAACATATACGAATCAAGCGGTGAAATCGTTTGACCTTGAGAACATTGACTTTACCCAGAAGACACCGTCGATGTATGCAGATATTGAGGCAGATATGCGTAATAAAGCTGTCGTATTTCAGGAATATTCGTATGAGGCCAATCGGGCGCTGATCGAACGCGCATATAACGCGATCTCGTTTTTGAAAGAGGTTCCTGCCGAGGCTCGTGACAGACGTGCTCATTATCCGGAATTGATGAAGTTTAAATAAAATAATACCCGGACGATAGTTATTGCCCGGGTTTTTTTCTTAGACTATTAAACATTAATCCATGCTAAGCATTTCGGCAACACCCAGTCCGTATTTTGCCAGAATAGCGGCATATGTTTTTGTCGTTTTAAAATTGAGAAGTTGTATCGAAAAATTGTTACAAACGCTCTCGAGATCATGTGACCGTGAAAAACAAACGTACAGCTTTTGCGTATGTATCGGCGGTTTTAAAACAGTAAGTTGTGTGATGACGCCCATGTCTTTGGCGATAGCGGTAACAACAGCCTGATTCTCGGCAATAACGTCGTTACGTCCGTTCACCAATTTAGTTATTAGTGTCTGTGTATCTACAGCCTCGTCTTTTCGTAGATATACTGCATTGTCAAATGTTTCTCCATACGTAAATCCCATGATAACGCCGAGAGTATACCCTTTCAATTGTTCCAATGAACCGGTATAGAGTATCTTTTTATTCTTTACCGTAAAGAGGACCGTCTTTGAGATACTGATGTTTGTTTCAGGATACAGCATATATTCTTCGCGGTCGGGCGACTTGAGTGCGGATATGAGAACATCTGCCGTGCCGTTTTTCATGCTTTCAAGGCAGCGCTTCCACGGGTAATTGGTGAATGTCGCCTTGATATTCATTTTCTTCAATACCGCCTGAAATATCTCGATCTCGAAACCGGATGGAGCTCCGTTGTGAGAATACGTATACGGATACCAGTCGGTGAAGACAACGCGTAACGGTTGTTCCTTAGCATACAATTGTACTGAGAAAAAAATGTGGCATATCAATAGGATTGTTACAAGAACTGCATTATCACCTATGAAATGCCTTGAAACCCGCTTCATCATGAACAGAGTATACGGTTTATTACGAAAATAAACAAGTATTTAGTGAACGGACTTTTATGATTTGCAATTTTTACTTGACTTCACCGAAATCACCATTTATATTCTTTCTACATAAAGCAGGACGTCTGTTCCTCACCTTGCGCCCCCGTATGGGCGGCAGCGGGTACCAGAGTGGCGGTTGAGAAAACCGCAAGGAAGGACAGGCGGATAATATATCCGCTTTTTTATTTGATAGGAGGTGTGTTATTAACAAGAGAGACTTCAGAGAGAGCAAAGACCCCAATGTGCGGGTGAACGAGGATATCCGTGCATCACAGGTGCGTGTTATCGGTGCTGAAGGCGAACAGCTCGGCGTTCTTTCATTACGCGATGCTATAGCTTTGGCTGAGGAAAAAGAATTGGATCTTGTGGAGGTATCTCCCGATTCTGATCCGCCGGTCGCCCGTATCATGGATTTCGGCAAATTTCGTTATGAACAGACTAAGAAGCAGAAAAAGAACAAAAAGAATGTCGTTCATCTTAAAGAAATACAATTTCGCCCGAAGACCGATGAGCACGATTATGAATTCAAAGTTCGTCATATCCGCGAATTTATCGAAAAGGGGCACAGGGTTAAAGTCGGAGTATTTTTCCGTGGTCGCGAAATGGCTTTCGTTGAACAAGGAAGAGAGATACTCGACCGCGTGCTTGTAGAATTGAGTGAAATTGCAAAAATCGAAAAAGATGTTGAACATACAGGCAGACTTATGATGATGGTGCTTGCACCGAAAAAGTAGGAAGGATGTGACGGATATGCCGAATGTAAAAACGAGACGCTCCGCAGCAAAGCGCTTTTCGGTAACGGGATCTGGTAAGGTCAAACGCAACAAAGCGTATATGAACCACAAACTTGCGAAAAAGAGCTCAACTCGTAAAATGAACCTTCGCAAGAGCGGTATTGCAGACAAAACGGATGTCGGCCGCGTTAAAGACATGATGCCGTACGCGTTTTAAGGCAAAGGAGTGATGTAATATGAGAGCAACTAGTGGTGTAGCACGCAGAAGGCGTCAAAAGAGACTTCTTCATGATGTAAAAGGTTATTGGGGATATAAGAGCAAATTATATAGATTTGCAATGAATGCATGGGCTCGCGCAATGCAGTATGCTTTCCGTGACAGAAAAGCAAAGAAACGTGATTTTCGTGCATTATGGATCGCACGTATCAATGCTGCCTGCCGTATGCATGATGTGAAATATTCAGAATTCATTCATGGCTTGAAGATCGCTAATATCGATCTCAACCGTAAAATGCTTTCCGAGATAGCTATTCAGGATGCCGACGGATTTAAAGTTTTGATTGATACCGCTAAAAAGCATATCCATGCATAAGATAATAGCTCAGAATAAAAAAGCGTATCACGATTTTCATATCGAAGAGAAGTTCGAAGCCGGAATTGTACTTACCGGTACGGAGGTTAAATCCTGCCGTACCGGGGGTATTTCCATCAAAGAGAGTTACGGCCGATTTATCAAAGGCGAACTCATCCTTGTCAACAGCCACATCGCACCCTACAAACAGGCATCGATCTTCAATCATACCGAAAAACGTATGCGAAAGTTATTGCTCAATAAAAACGAGCTTCGCAAATTGTTGGGCAAAGTGACCGAAAAGGGGTATACGATCGTTCCGTTATCCGTTTATTTCAACGAGAAAAACCTCATGAAAATTGAGATAGGGCTTGCACGCGGCAAACAGTTGTATGACAAACGCGATGATCTGAAAAAACGTGATGCTGACCGTGAGATGCAGCGGGAATACAAACACCGGTACGATTGATCAGTTTCGATTATTTTTTTTGTAATAATTACAAGCCAGCACTAAATTAACCCATTCCAAACGATAGACATACTCGCTTGCCTGTGCTATACTTTGCGCAGGAGATGGTATGCATAAAACGCTGAAACATTTGATCATAACTCAATTACTTGTATTATTTTGTTTATCTCACGTATCAGCGCTTATCGCCTCAATATCCACGGAAAAGCATCCTTTTTATGATGTTCTGTTATTACATTTCAATAAAGCCGTGCCCGACTATGTTATCGATGTTTCCAAAAACACATTGACATTGACCTTTGCCGAAGAGTTCAGCGGTATTCAGCCAATCTCGGAACCGTATGCCGTTACTGTTTCCGGTAAAAAGATCGATGTGGCCATCAACGGGAAAGTGTTTTGGTATCGCGCGGAAAAAGGCTTGACGCAGCTTGCTGTCTTTTTATATCGGTATCCGCGTACGTATTATGAAGAGTCCAGTCCTGTGCCGTCATTCACGACGATAGCGGATTATGTTACCTATAAAAAGGGTTTGATCGAAGCGAGTAAAAAGCCGATCGTTATTTACAAACAACCCGATACTTCCCAACCGATCAACGGCACAAAACAATGGCTTATCGTGATCGATCCCGGTCATGGCGGCAAGGCTTACGGTGCAATCGGTCCCTCTAGTTATAAAGAAAAAGATCTTACACTATCGGTTTGCAATCGCTTGTTGACTTACCTGAAAGACAATCCACGTATTAAAGTGCTTATGACCCGCGGGGATGACCGTTACGTATCGCTGTATGATCGTGCAAATCTTGCAAATAAAAACAAGGCTGATTTTTTCATCAGCGTTCATGCAAATGCTCCCGGGAAAAAACAGAATCCTAAAAGAATTCGCGGCATCGAGACCTTCTATTTATCAGAAGCATTGACCGATGAAGACCGCGCATTGGCGATCCTTGAGAACGAAGATTTTAAATACGAGCAGGATTATCAGAACCAATCAACCCTGGAACTTCTCCTTTCCGATATGGCGCAGAACCAGTATATGAAAGAAAGCAGCGACCTGTCATATATGATGCAGCAGCATCTGATATCCGGCACACGTTGGATCGACCGAGGCGTTAAACAGGCACCGTTCTATGTTTTACGGTTTTGTTACATGCCGTCTGTGTTGGTGGAGATCGGTTTTATTACTAACCCGGACGAAGAGAAATTGTTAAAATCTGCTCAATATCAGGATATTATCGCAAAAAAGATCGCTGACAGTATTAAAGAATATATCGACAAACATGACAGGGTTTTATCAAACAAATGATCACTGATGTGCTTATGCATATCGGCAGTAAAGGAAAAACGTGACAACTGTTCGCTTTGTGGACGAGAAAGAATATCGTTCATTGGCATCATCATTCGAGCTCCATTTTTTACAAAGCCCCGAGTGGGGCAATTTTAAAGAACGTCATGGATGGCAGCCATTTCGGCTAGCGGTATTTACTAATGCCGAGTGTATCGGTATCGGTCAATATCTTAAGCGGCGATTGACATCGCGGTATGCATTTGCGTATTTCCCCAAAGGACCGTCGTGTGATTACAAAAATTGTGAGACGGTAAAAACAGTATTTTCAGCCATAAACGAGTTCATTATGCGCTCTGTGCCCGAGATCGTTTTTGTCCGCTATGAGCCAGATATTTGTGAGGCCGTGAACGGGCAAACGAGTAGCTTGGAATTTCCTCGCATGCTTAACGGAATAGGGATGAAAAAATCACCTGCAGACATTCAATACCGCGATACGCGAAAATTACCGTTGAGCACGGAGTCGGAAACATGGGATTCGTTTACGTCAAAACAGCGCAATAAGATCAAGATCGCGTCGAAGAAAGATGTGGAGATCAAACGTGTTCAGGATGTTGTTGTTATCGATGAGTTTTTTTCCGTGTATAAAGAAACTGCCGAGAGAAACAATATTTTCATTCATCCAATAAGCTATTACAGAGAATTTTTTACAACATTTGTTTCCGCAGGATCTGCCGAGTTCTATGGCGCATATTTTGACGGTGAGATGCTAGCGGGAGCATTCATCGTGCATTACGGCAAGGAAAGTATTTATATGTACTCCGGATCATGCGATAAAGAGCGAAACAGACGCCCGAATGAAGCAATGCAATGGGAAGCTATTGCGGAAGCAATTCGCCGCGGCTCAACGGTGTACGATTTTTGGGGTGTGGCTCCTCTGGATGAACCGAACCATCCGTGGGCAGGACTTTCCGAATTCAAGGCCGGCTTCGGCGGTGATCATATTCGCTATATCGGTTGTTATGACCATCCTTGTAAATCATTCTTGTATATCATGCTGACCTTTGCCGAAAAGGCAAGAAAGATCCTATTAACTATAAAAAAGAAATTACGGAGACGGTAATGCTCACGATGCTTGCGCCGATGGCAGGGTATACCGATCGTGCAATGCGCGACCTGTGCCGCAGCTATGACGCTGATGTCGTGTATACCGAAATGATCAATGCATATACGGTCATGCGCACACCCGAAAAAGCGATGCAATTGCTCGGGATCGACGGTGAACTGCATCCAATCGCAGCGCAGCTTTTCGGGAGCGATCCCGACATGCTGGCTCAAGCAGCACAACGGCTGGAATCGTGGGGTGTTGATCATATTGACCTTAACGCGGGGTGTCCTGTTAAAAAGGTCGTTTCTATCGGAGCCGGGGCATCGCTTCTTACCGACCTGCCGTTGTTTACAACTTGTGTGCAGGCATTACGGAAAGCGATCACCACCGCCCGTTTCAGCGTGAAGATCCGTGCAGGATGGAATGACCGTCATTTGGTACATACGGAGATCGGCAAGATCGTTTCCGACATCGGTATCGACCATATCACGATCCATGCCCGGACCCGCGATGACGGATTTTCCGGCGTGCCGAATCTTGATTATATCACCGAATTAAAACAGTCCTCCACTGTCCCCGTTATCGGTAACGGCAACATCATGAGCAGAAGTGATGCCGAGGATATGGTCAATCAGACCGGGTGCGATGGTGTCATGATCGGGCGCGGAGCTATCGGCCGTCCATGGTTATTTACTGAAATAAAAGAACAAAAAGACTTGCAGCCGGACATGCAGGCTGTTATCAATATGGTGTTGACCTTATATCATGAAAAAGCGCGATTGTACTCAGAAAAGACCGCCGTTGTGGAAATGCGCAAGACGCTTCCATTCTTTATTCGCGGCTGGGACCATGCAAAACAGATCCGTGTGGCAGTGAATAAAACGGTCACCATCAAGGACGTTGAGGAGGTATTGACATGCGGTCATGTTTGTTGATCGTGTTGCTTATGATCCCGTTATTATTGAACGCTGCAGGCGATATCAATCATGTTGTGGAAAAGAACGAGACGTTGTCGCTCATCGCGCTCAATTATACCGGTAATGCGGCTTTTGCCGATCAGATTGCGGCAGCCAACTCGTTGAAGATCAATCAGACCATTCCCGTGGGGTATCATATAAAGATCCCTGAGAAAATAATCCATACCATCAGCAGATATAAAGTGCCCGACGGGCTATCTTTTGAAGAATGCTATACGATCGCCGAGCGTGTGGCAGGTGAGGAAAATTATTTCAAGGCTGAAGGATATTTTTTTGCTTGTTTTGTGCTTGATAAAAATGCCGCAACAATGTTCAACTATCTGCTGGCGATGTTCAAACAGCAGCGGTATGAAGATGTGATAAAAGATTATTCCGGCCAAACATACCGGTCGGCAAAACTTTCCTATATAGTCGGACTTTCCTATGAAATGCTTGAGAAGATTGATAAGGCGATCGATCTCTATCGTGAAAGCATCGCGTATGAACCGAAATATTATTTACCCTATAAGGCGCTTAATGTTCTTTACAAGAAAATGAACAAGGTCGACGAGGCAGATAAGGTCCTTAACTCCTTTCGGGAGCAGGTGCAGTGATAAATTTACATGCCGTTACAAAGCAGTTCGGGGATACCCGTGCGCTTGATGATGTCAGCTGTGTTTTCAATGAAGGTATGACTATCGGCGTGATCGGGCCTAACGGTTCCGGCAAATCGACATTGGCCCGCTTACTGAACGGATTGCTCGAACCGACATCGGGCACGATCGAGGTTGACGATATTACTGTTTCTAAAGAAACGGTTTATCGCGTTCGTGAGCGCGTAGGGCTTGTATTTCAAAATCCCGACAATCAAATTGTGGCTTCAACGGTCATAGATGATGTGGCATTTGGTCTTGAGAACCGTATGTGCCCTCCTGACGAGATAGAACGCAGATGTATGGAGGCTTTGACCTTTGTGGACATGCCGTCTTACCGCGATCATCTTACTGCAAATCTTTCAGGCGGGCAAAAGCAACGCATTGCTGTGGCCGGTGTGCTTGCCATGGATACACCGTATATGGTCTTTGACGAACCCACGTCGCTGCTTGATGCAGAAGGCAGACGGGCCGTGCTGGACATTCTTTTCAAATTAAAAAAATTAGGAAAGACAATTATCATGATCTCTCATTTTCTCGATGAGGTATTTTTAGCTGATAAGATTTTGGTATTGTGGAAGGGTAAGGTTATTTTTTTCGATACGCCGCAATTATTATTGCATTCGAATGATATTTTAGAAAAGATCGGGTTTCCGTTGCCACTGCACCTTTCGGTGGCCCAGCAATGCGGACTCACTCCGGATCGTCTTGATATCCATGGTGTAATGCAGGAGTACAAAGAGCGATATGGTTGAGCTTACTGCAGAACATCTGTTCCATATTTATCTGAAAGGGACACCGCTCGAGACACTAGCTCTAACAGATGTCTCACTCACGATCACGTCCGATGATTTTATCGCAATTATGGGAAAGACCGGCGCAGGCAAATCTACCTTCGTACAGCATTTCAACGGAATACTCAAACCTTCCGGCGGACGCGTGCTCATAGGCGGTGCTGATATCAACGGCGCGGATAAAAAACTAAAACATACTGTCGGTCTTGTCTTTCAATTTCCCGAAACGCAGTTGTTTGAAGAAAATGTTTTCGATGATATCGCGTTTGGCCCCCGAAACCTCGGCTGGAACGAGCAGACCGTAAGAGAAGCCGTAGAAGAAGCAGTGGCCGCCGTAGATCCGACCGTGTCTTTATTATACGCAAAATCACCGTTTGTATTGAGCGGCGGCGAACAGCGTAAGGTCGCTATATGCGGGATCATAGCCATGCGCCCTCAAATACTGTGTCTGGATGAACCGGCTGCAGGACTTGATCCTCGATCAAAAGAACAATTGTTTGAAAGCTTATCGCGGTTACATCAAAACGGCACCGGTATAGTCATTATCACCCATGATATCAATGATGCCGTCAATTACGCGCATCGCGTTGTGATCATGCATAACGGAACATGCGCCTGCGATGTGTCGGTACCCCGGCTTTTAGCTTCATCTGAGATAGTACATGAATATGGCATTGCCGTGCCTGATTCGGTTCTGGCCATGCAGTATATGCCGGATTTATTTGCTTCAGCAGGTGCAATCACTGAAAAAGAAATAATCAGCCGCTTGACTGCTCATGCCCGTAACGAAAAAACTTGACGTAAAGCGTGAAAATCGTATACTGAACCCACATAAAAAGGAGTGTCTATGCCGAGATTTCTTGAGATCGCCCCCAAACCCGGTCAACATGATTTTCGCGGAGACCGCATCAAAAAAAGCGTGGAGACCTTTCTTGCCATCCGGCTTCCCGCAGTAGCGATGCGTAAACTGTACGCTTTCGATATAGCCATGAGTGACAGCGAATGGTCACGGCTTGCAGCGGAATTTACCGATCCGGTCATTGAATATGCCGTAACCAGCCATCGTGAAGATAGCTTTGATTTTGTGTTGAAGATCGGCTTCAATCCCGGTGTGACCGATAATGAGGGACGCACGGCACGCGAACTATCTTCGATCATTCTCGGTAGGCATGTCACCGATGACGAAGCGGTATATACATCCAAGATAATCGGCATCACCGCACCCGATATGACGAAGGACGGTATACGTTCTATCGCATTGGGTATTCTTGCAAATACGCTTATTGAATCGATAGAGATATATGACCGAGCAGAATGGAAAATTGCGTGTACATATACAATCCCAAAGATCACTGCGCATGATGATGTCCGTATTGACGAAATTGAAACAAAGCTTTCCGACGATGCGCTTTTACGGCTCAGCAAAGACCGTACGCTCTCGCTTTCACTTGAAGAAATGCAGGCGATACGCACTTATTTTGCAGATGAGAACATAAAAAAAGCACGTAAAACACAAGCGGTACCTGAAATGGCCACGGATGCCGAGGTCGAGATGCTGGCTCAGACATGGAGCGAACACTGCAAACATAAGATATTCTCAGCCGAGATCGATTATAGCGATACCGAATCCGGCACACAGGAAACGATCAAGTCATTGTTCAAGACCTATATCGTTGATTCAACAAATCAGATCGCAAAAAAAAGAAATTTCCTCGTTTCCGTATTTCATGATAATGCGGGTGTTATCCGCTTCAATGATGCCTATCATGTGTGCTATAAAGCCGAGACACATAATTCGCCGTCAGCCCTTGATCCGTACGGCGGCGCAATGACCGGTATAGTCGGTGTCAATCGCGACGTTATCGGCACGGGAAAAGGCGCCATACCGCATGTGAACGTTTGGGGATATTGTTTTGCCGATCCCGATTTCAAAGGTACTGTTCCGGTCGGGCTCATGCATCCGAAACGTATCCGAGACGGCGTCCATCAGGGCGTTATCGACGGCGGTAATCAGAGCGGTATACCCTACGGACGCGGATGGGAATTGTTTGATGACCGCTATCTCGGTAAACCGCTGGTTTTCTGCGGTACCGTCGGATTAATTCCTGCAGAGGCAAGCGGTAAAGATTTTATAGCAAAAAAAGCGAATCCCGGCGACCTTATAGTCATGACCGGCGGACGGATCGGCAAAGACGGTATTCACGGAGCAACGTTCTCCTCTGCCGAGCTCAACGAATCTTCTCCTGTACAGGCAGTACAGATCGGCGATCCGATAACGCAAAAAATGATGACCGACTTCCTGTTGGAAGCACGCGATAAAGAACTGTATACAAGCATCACCGACAACGGTGCCGGAGGATTGTCCTCATCGATCGGCGAGATGTGTCGCGATTCCGGCGGCGCGTTCCTTGACCTGTCGAAAGCGCCTTTGAAATATCACGGTCTTGAACCGTGGGAGATACTCATCTCTGAAGCTCAGGAACGCATGTCGCTTGCCGTATCGCCTGAAAAGATCGACGAATTTCTGGCATTGGCGGAAAAGCGCGGTGTTGAAGCGACCGTTTTGGGTACGTTTACCGACACGGGTTATTTTCATGCGGTATACGGCGATAAACCTGCCGTATATCTTGATATGGCGTTTCTTCATGACGGTGTGCCGAAAATGAAGTTGAAAGCAGAATGGAAACGCCCGTCTGATCGTGCCGTTGTACCATCCGATACGACCATCGCACAAGATATGCTTGGTTTGGCGCGATCGCTCAACCTTTGTTCCAAAGAATCCATCGCCCGACACTATGATCATGAAGTAAAAGGGCTTACCGTCGTAAAACCGTTGGCCGGCGTACATGCTGATGTAATGAATGATGCCGCCGTTTTTGGCGTTGACGATACGACATTTGAAGGCATCGTGCTTACTGAAGCGGTGAACCCGTTCTTCAGCGATATCGATACCTATCACATGACAGCATCCGTGATCGACGAGGCATTGCGCAAAGCGGTAACGGTCGGGGCCGATCCGCATCATTGTGCCGGCCTTGATAATTTTTGCTGGCCTGATCCAGTCTACGACCCGTCGGTCACACCTGACGGCACCTATAAATTGGCGCAACTCGTGCGGTCGTGCAAAGCATTGTCTGAGTATACGCAAGCGTACGGCGTGCCGTGCGTGTCCGGAAAAGATTCCATGAAAAACGATGCGCGGTTGGCAGGTAAAAAGATCTCCATACCGCCGACATTGCTGTTCTCGCTTATCGGCAAGATCGACGATTATCGCAAATCAGTCACTATCGACCCGAAAAAAACGGGTGATTATGTTTATATGCTCGGTGTGACCCGCAATGAACTGGGCGGAAGTGAATACACGCGTGTAAAACAACAATCCGGCGGCGCTGTGCCGATCGTTGATGCAGCTCAGGCAGCGCAGTTGTATGATGCGTATCATGAGGCTGTGGAAGCCGGATTGATTAGATCAGCGCATTCGCCGCATAAAGGCGGTATTGCATTTTCACTCATGATGCAGGCTTTGGCGGGCGATTGCGGTATTACCGTTGATTGTTCAACAATCCCTGCCGAGTCCGGAATGAATTGTGCCGCCGTGTTGTTCTCAGAATCAAACAGCCGTATCATCGCTACTGTTGATCCTGCTAAATCGGCCGCATTTGAAAAATTGTTTGCAGGTCAGACATGCGTCCGTATCGGTATGGTAGATTCGAAAAAAACCATTATGATCTCACACGGTGGGACTGTTGTTGCAGATCTCCCGTTAGACTCGGTCCGTTCAGCATATAAGGAGAGATTATGAAATTGGGAGCCAGCGTACTGGTCATCACGGGATACGGCGTCAATTGTGAAAGAGAGACTGCGTCAGCCTTTGCACTTGCAGGCGCCGACACCGTTGATAATGTTCATTTTACCGATATTTTGGCCGATAATTCCATAATTGACCGGTATTCGATCATTGCTTTCATCGGCGGATTTTCGTTTGGCGATCATATATCGGCAGGCAAGGTATTTTCAGCGAAGATCAAATATACGGTACGCTCGTCATTTGAACGCTTTGTACAGCGTGGCGGCCTTATTATCGGTATATGCAACGGTTTTCAGACACTTGTGAAGCTCGGACTTCTTCCGGCTGAAAAAGGCGTGACCTTCGAGCAGACCGCAACATTGACCGAAAATGAATGCGGCTACTACTACGACGGATGGGTGCGTCTGAAGGTCAATCCGGATTCTCCCTGTGTATTTACTAAAGGCATCGATATGATGGAGGTGCCGGTGCGGCACGGCGAAGGTCGTATCTTCTTTAAAGACGAGGCCACGTTTGACGCGGTAAAACGTCAACAGCAGATCACGGTGCAGTATTGCGATGCAAACGGCGGGCTTGTGCAGGATTTCCCGGCCAACCCCAACGGTTCTCAGATGGCCATTGCCGGCATATGTGATCCGACCGGGCGTATTTTCGGCCTGATGCCGCATCCCGAAGCGTATATCAATCCGTATACGCATCCTAATTGGGCACGATCGAAAGAGGAAGGTACATTGGCAGAACACGGAGACGGCTTTGCCGTTTTTAAGAATGCGGTGGATTATGCTAAAGCTCAGTTGTAATATTATCGTTATCCTGTTATTATGCGCCTGTGCTTCGACCCCGAAAATGATCGTTAAAGGAATGTGCAAGGATTATACAGCCGTAACACAGTCCGATGCGCGGCATCTTGCTGTGATCGATGCGTTGTGTCATCTGGCGGAATATGAAGGAAAACAGAATTCATACGATCGAGACAATTATGTATTTATCGAAACGCGCTGGCAATTCGGAACGATCGCACTGTATCGAGAGTTTAAACTCGACAAATCATATAAGATGATCTCTTCATTGATCGAAATATTTGATAACAGCAAAACGATCTGCAGGATCGAGAATGATAAGATATTGTTCATGTCGATGAACAGCGACGAGTTGTTGAAAAAATTGAAATTGAAAGAAAAGACCGTCCGCACCGAGAACAATCTGCTGATCGTGGAGCTTGTTCGATAGGACAGTTCCTGAGGTTTCTGTTGCGCGTGTGTTTGAAATAGACGTCATGCTCATTTGTCTATAGTTTATCTGTAGTGATCAATCGTTATTCCTTTGAGAGCAGGCGGTTGTTTCAATATGTTTATTACACAATTCTTCACATAAATAAAATTGCAAAAATAAGTTTTTCCGTTATTATTACGCATCGGTATCTATGAGTATAGGTATATGACGGAAGTCGCACTGTGAAGTATAA
>CAZIJP010000052.1:0-16837 GCA_964539615.1 uncultured bacterium | reverse complement strand
ATTTATTTTAATGTACGAACGACAAAAGAAGCCCGGGAAACCCAGCAAAAAACGGTCTCGAATATTGTTCAAGTATCGCGTTTGGCGTATTCAACGCCGTTATGGACATTTAATATGAAAGAACTCCAATCGCTTAATAAAGCATTATTGGCGAATCATGACGTGTTGGCGGTCAATCTGTTTGACGGCGACCTATTTCTGTTGAGTTTACAAAAGGATATAGTATCAGGCCGGTTGTCGGATAAAACCGCTGAAGAATATGCTGCTCCGGCCGGCGTGAAAGGAATAAAAAAGATACGGGGAGACATCGATCACGAAGGGCAAGTGATCGGTCATTTTGATATTTTTTATTCTGAAAGCGGCATAATTAAGCAAATCAGAGCTAAGAATTTATTATTGACCTTGTTTTCCCTGATCACAGCCGTTTTTTTCTTTGCATCGATCTATTTATTGATGAAAAAACTTTTTATTCAGCCGATCGTTGATCTGACCGGGATCACACGCACTATAGCATCCAACAAAGATTATACTATTGAACTTAATTTTGCCAACGATGATGAGATCGGCATGTTATATGATAATTTTCAAATCATGATACGAGAAATCCATACGCAGGAAAATGAATTGAAAAGAACCCGAGGATATCTTGAGAATATCATTGAATCCATGCCTTCTATGATCGTTGCGGTCAACGAGAACGGATATGTTACCCAGTGGAACAAAGCGGCAGAATCAGTTACAGGCATCGTCGTTTCGAAGGCTCTTGGGAAAACCTTATGGGATTTTCCGATGTTTCATGATTACCAATCGGTGTTTCATCATATTTTATCACAACACCAGCCTGAATTGCTATATCGTCAACGGTTTGAAGATGCAAAAGGCATAAGTTATAAAAACGTATCCTTGTTCCCATTGATCGCAAATGGCGTAAGCGGCGTGGTCATCAGAATAGACGATATAACGGAACTGGAGCGTAAAGACGAACAATTGCGTCAAGCGCAAAAGATGGAAATGATCGGTAATTTAGCAGGCGGCTTAGCACATGATTTCAATAATGTCCTCGGCGGGATAATCGGCACCATCTCGTTGTTTAAATATCAATTGAATACCGGGAAATCCCTTCCTGAAAATAAAATCCTCAATTATTTGCAAACAATGGAGGATTCGGGACGGCGAGCAGCGGATATGGTTCAGCAGTTGTTGGCAATTTCCCGGCGGAAAGAGATGGCATTTGCGGCACTTGATCTCAACGAGATCATTTCCCATGTTATAAAGATATGCGAGACAACATTCGATAAAAGTGTTGAGATCAGGGTATTTTGCCCGGAAGAAAAGGCTTTGACCGTTGCTGACATGACTCAGGTCGAACAAGTATTATTGAATCTTTGCGTGAACGCTTACCATGCCATGACGATCATGCGTGAAAAAAATGAGTCTCAGGGCGGTATTTTGACCGTATCATGTGAAAAAATTATTGCCGATCTGCAATTCTGCAGAACTCACTCTGAAGCTCATGCGGGAGCCTATTGGCGATTATCGGTAAAAGATACCGGTATAGGTATGCCGCAGGATGTGGTAACGCGGATATTCGATCCCTTTTTTACAACGAAAGAAAAAGGTAAAGGCAGTGGACTCGGTCTTTCAATGGTCTATAATATAATACAAATGCATAAAGGGTTCATTGATGTATATACAGAGGTAGGATTGGGATCTGTTTTCAATATTTATTTACCGGTATCAAAAAAAGATGAGTTCATTGCCGTTGTCGCAGCTGAGACCGGAATAAAAAAAGGCGAGGGATTGATCTTGATCGTTGATGATGAAAAGGTCATGCGGGAGATTGCTCAACAGATGCTAGAAACATGCGGTTATTCGGTAGTTTTAGCTGAAAACGGCGAAGAAGGATTTGAGATCTTTCAACAACGGCAACATGATATCAATCTCGTTCTGCTTGATATGGTCATGCCGAAAATGTCCGGTCGTGAAACGTATATTGCCATGAAAGGTATCAATCGTGATTTCAAGGTCTTATTGGCTTCGGGTTTCAAGCAGGATGAACGCGTTGAAGAGATTTTAAAAATGGGTGTACAGGGTTTCATACAAAAACCGTATACGATCGATAAATTGTCTCAGGCTGTTTATTCGGTCTTACATTCGTGAAAGATAATGTAAGGCAGCGAACAAAAGCTTAATCTGTCCGGTGATCATTGGAGCAAGGTGTCAGTTTTTTGAATTTCCTGCTTAATTATATTTGATTCGCCCCAATTGGATGATCTCTCTAAAAATAATTGCAAAGCCTTTTTTCTTACATTGAGCATCGGCTTGTTGGCAGGTTGGTTTTTTAAAACTATTTCTGTAATGTACAAAGCTCCTTGGTGATCTCCTTTTTCAAGGAGTGTATTCGCCCGTTCGACTAGTTTATCAACACTGCACAACTCGACAATATCATCATAGACGCATGATTCGGGTGATTGGAGCAAAGAAAGCGGGTTCTCATCGTACCATCCGGTATAACTTACGTATAGTGCGCGTACGGCCCATGATACTTTGCCGAAAGACTCGGGGTAACTCAATTGTTCGGGTAATGTGATCTCATTTATGAGGGTATATACGTCTTTTCCGTCATTGATCCCTTTAATGACCGTTTCATTTACATAAACCAATGCATCACGATACGTTGAAACGGTTTTTCCGATGAGATCGTTTCCCTTTATAGGTTTTCCGTGCCCGGTAATGACCGTATCGGGATTGAGGGAGAGGAGTTTATTGAGCGCACTGATATAATCATCGGCAAAGCGCGGCGTTGATCCGCGAGGAGTACCGAGCATCGGGAAGGATCCAGATAACGAGTCGCCGATGAGTGCGGTCTTGAATTCAGGTAACCATATGATTGATGTGTCGATAGTTTCGGCAGGAGTGTGGTACATGGTTATACTTGTAGCGGCTATTTTAGTGGTCAACTCATCAATATACGTAATTGTTGGTTTAATGCGGACCAGGTCTTTTTGCGGCATCCATTGCCCGCCGGTGAATGCGATATTTCTGCGAATATAAAATTGTTCAAACCGTTCCGGATATTCGGCCGTTTTAGTCCAGTCCCGCTGAATGATCATTGGCGTGGAGTCGGTGATCTTCCAATACTTCAAACCATTCCAATGGTCCTGGTGTGCATGGGTGAAGAGCACGGCTTCGGGATGTTTGTTGCCAAATTTTAAAGCAAGCCAGGAAGTAGCATAGCCCGTTGAAGAAGGATCAATAAGTATAAAGCCCTTTTTCGTGACGACGACAACGGTATTACAATCACCTTCTTCTCTAAAGAGTCCCGGTGCGACTTGTAAAAAATCACAATAGGTAGAGATGATCCATGAACGGTAGGGTTCATCGATCGGAACAAGGGAAACCAGTGCCGGATTGGCCGCATACTGCAGGTCATAGCCTGCCAAAGGAGCCTGATTTAAGCGTTCAATTTTTTTATTGAGCGGTGTCTTGTCATGTAAATGAGCCGAATATACATATTTATCGGGTATCCATTGTATTTGTTGTTCAGGTATCTTTGCGGCAATTACGGCACTTAATACCGCCTGGTGAAGGAATATCTTGTGCAGCTGATCGGCACAATTAGTTTTCATAAAAGTTTCATCGCTCAAGCGTTTTATAAATAATCGCTGCCATTCTCTGAAAATACCAAGCTCAGGCCTGATCGAGATCGCTTCACAGTTGATATAGAAGCGGATCTTTTTTTCATCGATATATGCCTGTATTGTAGGGATCTTTGAGTCATCAACACCGGCATCGTTGTAAAGTGCTTTCCAAAACGCGTCAACGGGAACTGCAGGTGCAAGCCCGACCGTATTCAGAAGCATCACAGGGCGCATAGAAACGGAGGCCCCCTTTTGTAACAGCATTTTATCAAAGGAAGAAAAAGCAAGCATCTCCGTATCAAAATATATAAGTGTTTCAACTTTCCCGTCTAATATCTTTTCTGCCGATGCGCACGCATGCACCTTTTTAGAATATGGAAAGGAGCGGTATTCCGGGGCGATCTCAATATCATGTACTGTGACACCCGGTAAAACCGTTAACGATGAAACGTCTGATTTTGCCATAGCATCATTCATGACATACACCGGCGTGTCTTTCATTGTGCCGCCGAATTGTCGGATACTTTTTATGAACAATACCGCATTATTGACGGTCAACGGATGTGATACATACAACACAACGGCTGATTTAATTGATACTCCCATAGAGCTCTCCTTTTCTGCATATATCGATTGTTGCATACAACACAGCATGCCTGCAAGTAAAAAAAATATAGTGCAGATAGATTTCTTACACATACCTACCTCCATTTTTTGAAGTATAAAACATCAGAATTTTAAAAGCAATATAAAAGTTACATTTACTCATCTCTGTCACGTAATGATGACATTGTGCGCATGTATTTTTAAAACACCGCACGAAAAACACCTTGTATCATTGTGTAAATTTGCTATACTCTATTGTCCGTTTTATAACAAGAACTAAAGGAGGATTTGCATATGGATAAGGCACCGTTGTATGAAAGACCGTTGTTGGGGGTAGCCGGTATTCAGGATGATGCGAGTTTTTGGGATGTGACCATGAAAGCTCACGAAGAAGGGCGGTTCACAGAATCACTGAACGCTATTCTGATGTATATGAATCCCTCGATGATGAAGGATATTTTAAAAAGAAATCCGACGGAATTCACAATACCTCACGGCTCAATGAACATTCAGGTGAGCATTAAAGACGGCTTTTATGAAGTGAAAGCGCCTTTTTTGCGTGTACCTGAAAAACGTGCGGTCGTTCTTCTCCGTCAGATCGCAGAGATCAATTTTTCGACACTTGTTCTCAGCCAAATCCGACTGATCGGTAATGAATTGATGTTCTATTTCAAAGCGCCGGTCGAGTTGTCATTCCCGTATAAAGTGTGGGATGTTTTTTATGAGATATGTATCAATGCGGATTATTACGATGACCTTTTTATCAACGATCTCGGTGCTGAACGTGTAAAGGAAATGAACGTTACGCAGTATTCAGCTGCCGATATGGAAAAACATTGGCAAAAATATCATGCTATTCTTGATGAAACGATCACCTATGTCAATTATTTTCAGACAAAACGCTGGACGAACATGGCAATAGACGGTGTGTTCATCGGACTTATGAAGCTTGATTATTTCCTGCAACCGCAAGGCATGCTTCGTACCGAGATCGAACGTGTTTTATATTACAATCAGGATATTTCTGCTGAAGAAAATAGTACGAATCTCTATAACGGTCTCATGAAGATAAAGAACCTCGACCGCAGTATATTTGACAATTCCGTATATATCACCAGTTTCCTCATTCCGCCTAAACGCCGGGCAGATCTGAACAATATCAAGGAAATGCTGCAGAAGGATTATGATCAGGCAGGAAAAGATATTTCGGCTAAAAATTATATGAGCGCCGCCGATTTCTTATTGTATACGATCTATAATCTTTTATACCGCTATATGATTGCTGCGAAGACCGAAGCGGCCCTCAATACAGCTCTTACGAAGGCATCGGGGCAAACCTGGGAAGACGCTGCGGACATTTTGTATAAAGCAGTAGCGAAGATCATGGAATCTGCGGAATAAAGGGAGGCGGAATATGAATATTCAGGAAAATTTTAAAAACGTTGTTAAAATAAATTGTCCTACGGGGAGCGGTTCGGGATTTTACATCAGATCTGCCGATGTGGTCATCACCAATTATCACGTCGTGGCCGGAAATAAATCTGTGGCGATAGAAATGCAGGACCGCAACAAAATGAAGGCTGCGGTCATTCAGGTCAATCCGATGAAAGACCTGGCATTTTTAAAACCTGCCCAGCCTATTTCCGATAGTGAATTTGTATTGAACCGTACGCCGGCTGTAAAGAATCTTGATAAAGTAATGGTGCTCGGATATCCGTACGGTATGCCGTTTACCGTTACGGAAGGAATCATTTCTGCTGCGAAGCAATTGCTCGAAGGGCAGTATTATATTCAGACCGATGCCGCGGTGAACCCCGGCAACAGCGGTGGCCCGATGATCGACAATGAAGGTAATATCATCGGTATCACTACGTGCAAATTTAGCGAGGCTGACAATATGGGTTTTGCATTACCGTCGGATGTCATAGCCACTGAACTCGATAAATTTAAAACGAATCCTCCTGCGGCTTACGGCGTCAATTGCCCGTCGTGTAATTTCTTAATGTTGGAGAAAGATGACTATTGTGAGAACTGCGGTGCAAAGATCGATGCCGAAAATCTTTTCAAAGAGTATAAACTCAGCCCGCTCGGTGAATATACCGAAGGTATCATCCGTGATCTGGGGGTAGATCCTGTCATTGCACGTGCGGGCAGCGACTTTTGGGAATTTCATCTGGGCAGCTCGCTTATCAGATTTTTTATCTATAACAACAATTACTTTTTTGCTACAAGCCCCCTTGTCAAACTACCGACCGTGAATCCAGCAGAAGTATATAAATATGTGCTTTCTAATCCATGTGACCCTTTCTATCTCGGTGTTTACAACGGCGTGATCTTCATATCGTACCGTATGGCAATGCCGGACATCTTCTCACCGTCGCATCAGGCTACAATTCGTGCTACGTATATCAATTTTGCTAAAAAAGCTAATGAGATCGATAATTATCTGGTAAACACGTTCGGTTGCACCTGGACCGAAGACGCAAAACCGAATTCATGACCGAACGGGGCCGCAAGGCCCCTTCTTTTTTTAACAATACTAGTCATAATATAATGAGAGTAATCGGGAAATGGTTGAAGAAGAAAACAAGGCTAATAGGTTGTCATTACTTTTTTCATATTTCAGTTGTGCCTAGATGTATAAAATATTAGGTGATAGTTGGCTAGAAAGCCCCAATGTTCATTTTTAATAACGTGATTATTCATAAAAACACATTTTTACATGCCGCTCTCGTCTCTTACCTTGACATTCAGGAGTTTACGGCTAAAATAATGCAGAAACAAAAGGGGATATTTATGAAAAAGTATATTTATATACTCATGGCAGTTTTCGTTTTGCTTTTGACCGTGACCGCATGTGCGGGACGTTTTAAATCAAATCTGGAGAACGGCAAGGATGCGTTGAATGCCGACAGGACCGATGAAGCTATAGGTTATTTCAATAAGTGTATTTCCATCGACGAGAAAAATCCCGAGGGTTATTTTTGGATGGCGCTCGTCTATAAGAAAAAATTGCGATACGATCAGTTCGACGTGTATATGTCCAAAGCCTTTCTGAATGGTAAAGATGCATATAAACAGAAGATCGCCGATGCATATTATGCTTTTGCAAAAGAACTGGAAAAGGCAGAGCGACTGGAGAACATGTATGAATGTTTCAATAAGATACTTACGTATATGCCTGAATATTCGATCAGTGATGATTACGCCTTATTGATGGGGAACAAATATTACGAAAAATTGTTTGACTATAAGAGAGCGCTGGCGTTTTACCTTATCGTGGATAACAACAAAGATATCTCACCGCAGGTTGAACAGGAAGTTAAATATCGTATAGCACGATGTTATAATGTCATGCAGGAGTATACCAATGCTCTTATGGCGTATAATAAGCTTCTCGAGAAGTATCCGAATCATACCCGTAAGGATGAGATAGAAAATGAGATCGGACGTATGAATTACCAACTGGCCGAAACCGCTTACGCAAAAAAAGATTATGATGAAGCGATCGCACGATGCATGTCGGTCTTTGAGGTCGGTAAACCTGCTTTGCTTCTTGACAATGTCCGTAAGATCGCAGGAGATTCGTATGCGGTAAAGGGAGAGACCGAAGATGCCTTGACTATGTTTGAAGCGATCGTGCGCAATGATCCGTATAGAAAACGTGCCTTGACATTATATGCCATGAAACAGATCGAAAAACTCGGAGGGAGATAAACCGATACTATGAAAAAAATCATTCTTGTAATCATCTCAGCAGCGCTTATCTTAACAGCGGTCACTTGCTCTAAAAAGACCGTGCGACTTTCTCTTACTGAGGAAGCATCTTATAACAAAGTGTATAAGGAGTATGAAACCAAAAAATATACAAAGTTTTTGGAAGATGCCAAGTATTTTCTTTCCGATTACCCAGCAAGTAAAAATGCGTCTAAAATACAATTTTTACTGGGAGAAACACACCTAAAAAAGAAAGAATACGAAGAAGCGATCATGGAGTATCAGCGTATTATCGACAAGTATTCCGACAGTGAATATCTGGATGATGCATATTTAAAAATCGCCGAATCATATTATGTTCAGAAACTCGCACCTGAACGGGATCAAAGCGCTACAAAAAAAGCTATTTATTATTATGAAAAGGTTGTTCAACTGGGCGGAAGTTTTACCGAAGAAAGCCGTGAGAAGATCCGTGAGTGCCGCGCGACACTTGCCTTAAAAGAATATTATATCGCCCGGTATTATCATAAATCGAAGGAATACGAAACATCCAATTCTGTTTTGGATGAAGCTATTAAAAACTACAGTGATTCCACGGTTATGGCATATTATTACTACCTGAAAGCATATAATTACTTCCGTTTGAAGGATATTGATAAAACAAAGGCTATGCTTGCCATGATGGAGCCGTTCAAGCCTTTTGATGCAAAATTGGAAAAATCTGTTAAAAAACTGGAAAAAAAGATGCTAGCACAGTGATGAAATTAGGGATTTTAGGCGGTTCTTTTAATCCGGTTCATATTGCCCATTTGTTTATAGCAGAGGAGGCTCAAGCGCGGTTTGCTCTCGACACCGTTTGCTTGATGCCTGCCTTTATACCACCGCATAAGATGAATGACCAGATATTGACTCCGCAAAAACGCTTAGCTTTATTACATGCAGCTGTTGACGGGACGGCATTGACCATTAGCGATTTCGAGATCGCAAAGCAAGGCATATCGTATACGATCGATACTGTACGCCATTTTGCCGAAAATTATGATGTGCACCTGATAATCGGCGGGGATTCAGCTTTACAATTTACGACATGGAGAGACTATAATCAGATATTCGATTATGCAAAAGTGATCGTTTTCCCGCGGAATAACGGCACAGTCAACGACGTGCGTTCCGTTTGGGGCGATCGTTTTTTGTATTGCGATATGCCGTTGCTTGACGTATCATCTTCCGACATACGCGCTCGCATATTGGAAGGGAAGCCGTATCGCTGGCTGGTGCCTGAACCTGTATTTACACTGATAGAAAGCGAGAGATTGTACCGCAATGATTGAGAGAAAATATATTATTGGAGCGGCAGTTATTATTATTGCCCTTATTACGGCATCAATGATCATTAAACATCGCCGATGGGAACAGTTTTATAATGATTATCCTAAGGGGAAGATACGTATAGAGGTATTAAACGGCACGCCATCGGAGGGTTTTGCTTTTAAGATGACCAAAATATTACGCTATCACGGCTTTGACGTTGTTGATTTTAAAAATGCGGAAAGTATTAAATATAAAAAGACGGTCATAATAGATATGCGCGGTAACAATTCGGAAATGAAGATACTTGAGAAGTTTTTTGAGACCGATCAATGTATCACGCTCTACAGCGATCGCTCTGAGCGTGAAAACATCGATGCAACGGTGATCTTGGGAAGCGATCTGTTGGACTTGGAAAAATTCAGCGATAAACGTTATTCAGGGAGGATATTACTCGATGACACTTCAAAAGACAATAATCGACAGTTTGGAAGATAAGAAGGCATTTGATATCAAAGTGCTTGACGTGCGGGGAATATCCCCCGTCACCGATTACCTTATCATTGCTTCGGTAGATACGTATAAACAAGCGCAAGCCGCAACCGATGAGGTCATACATAAGGCAGGACATCCGTTGCATATTGACGGATATGATAACGGGGAATGGATCGCCCTTGATTATACTGATTGTATCGTACACGTATTTAATAAAAGTCAACGTGAGATTTATGGTCTTGATCAATTATGGAATAAGGCGGCAGTAGTGACCGTATGAAAATAACGCTAACGATGTTCGGCAGTATTAAAAGCACGGAATACAGATCCCTTGCTGAATATTACAGTACATTGTTGACTAAGAAAATTCCTGTTTCTTTACGTTCTCTCAAAGAATGTAAAACGGGCAGCGACAACTCAAAGGCTGAGACCGAATTACGCTTGCTGGCAACTGCAATAAACGACGATACCGCCCATACCGTAATCCTTGATGCTGATGGTAAAAATTTATCGACCGAGGATTTTGCCGTATTCATGAAGCAATTGATCGACAACGGAAGAGATGTGAGCTTTTATATCGGTAATCACTACGGATTAAACGATACGGTGCGGAAAGCGGCCGACACGCAACTTTCCCTGAGCAGGATGACATTCACGCACGAATGTGCCGTTATGCTGCTTTTAGAACAGTTATATCGGGTGCAGACAATTATATACGGCGGGAAATATCATAAATAAAGGACGGTAATTATGAAGGAAAAAAAAGCTCCAATACAGAAGGACGAAAAGAACGTTACAATACAGGAAAAAATGAAAAAGGAAGCGATCGAGTGGGCAGGAGCTATTGTTTGGGCGCTGGCCGTATTTTTTTTGTTATTTCAACCCTTTGTGATGTCAGGGTATAAAATTCCGAGCGGATCGATGGAAGACACCTTGCTCATAGGAGATTATATTCAGATCGATAAATGCACTTTTGGAGGAAAGATACCGTTTACGCATATTCGTGTTCCGGGATATCGTAAGCCGGTTCAGGGAGATATTGTGGCATTCTGGAGTCTTGAAGACCCGACGATGCGTCTGATCAAACGGTGTGTTGCAGTTGGCGGCCAAACCGTTGAAGTGCGGAACAAACAACTGTTCGTGGATGGAAAAGCCGTTGACGGCGACTATATCCGGCATAAGGACAGCTATGTGATACCGCAGGGTGACGCTAATGATATACGTGACAATTTTGGTCCCGTTGTTGTGCCGGACGGTATGTATTTCATGATGGGCGATAACCGTGACAATTCGCATGACAGCCGTTTTTTCGGCCCCGTGCCGTTTGAACAGGTCATCGGATTGGCCCGCTTCATATATTTCTCACGCGATGAACAAAGTGGGAATTCATTCTTTACTACGATACGATTCTCCAGAATATTCAAACCTATCAGCACCGATAAAGGCCGCGAGCCGTTCCGTAACGGAAAGCAACCTTAAGTGAAGCCCCGTCCGTTATTTTCGCTTTTTAAGAATAACCGCGCAATGTCATATTCCGTTCAGGATGTGCTGCGCGTTATGCATATACATGCTAAAAAAACAACTGCCATTCAGGCAGAATTGGAACGGCTGGTACGCCAAGGAAAGATCTACCGGCTGAAAGACGGCAAATACCGATATGCCGGTTCCGTAAAAAAAACTATTGGCAAGTTGCAAATGACCGATCGCGGGTTCGGATTTGTTATACCGCTTGAACGCGGTGTAGAAGATATTTTTATACCGTCCATGAAAATGAGTGATGCGCTTCACGGTGACACCGTGCAGGTCGAAGAAGAATTTTTTAACGGCAGAAAAGAAGGCCGTATCGTCGGGATCGTGGAGCGTGCCATCGCCGATATCATCGGTATCTATTCAGGCGGCAATCTCGCGCCGCTTGATGATGTGTTCCCGCAGATGCCGTGCACACCCGGGAAAGAATTCGCTCAGTCTGCCGAAGGAAAAGTTGTCAGAGCGCGGTTGACCTCATACAGACCGCTTCGCACGAAGATCACCGCAGTGCTTGGAAATTTTGACGATCCGAAGATCGATGATGACATTGTTATCGGAAAATACCGTTTGCAGTATGAATATCCCGATCCGGGAGAGAAATTTTATGAAACGTTACGAAACGAACTTGCAACAGAGCTGTCGAAACGCAAAGACCTTACAAAATTACTTACGTTTACCATAGATCCTGAGGATGCTCGTGATCATGACGATTCGGTATCGATTGAGATCGTGGATGAAATTATCCGAGTCTACGTGCATATCGCCGATGTGTCTTTTTTCATCCGTGCCGGTGAAGTGCTTGATGCGATGGCCTATGAACGCGGGATGTCGGTCTATCTTACCGATAAATTCCTGCCGATGCTTCCGCTTGTCATAACTCGCGATTTTTGCAGTTTGATCGAAGGCAACGAAAAACTGACGATCACGGCTCAGATGGATTTTAACAGTTCGGGGAAATGTATCAATGAGGATATTTATGAATCTAAGGTTCGCGTAGCAAAATTTTTATCCTACGAAGAGGCTTTTGCGATCATAGACGGTTCTGCAGACGCTCCTCATGAATGGCGGACAGCGCTTACGCAACTTACTGAATGTGCCAAGACGATACACGGGCTTCGCACGAAACGCGGAGCGCTTGATCTGGATATGCCTGAGTTCGGTGTGACCCTGAACGATAACAAAGAGCCGATTGAGATCCATAAACGTGAGCGTACCTGGGCGCACCGTATGATCGAGGAATTCATGATCGCCGCCAATGAGACCGTGGCGCGGCATCTTGAGAAGGTCCTGCATACCGGTATATTCCGGGTGCATGATAGACCGTCAGATGAGAAAATGGCAGCGTATCAAGATTTGCTTGAGGAATTCGGCATTACCATTCAGAAACTTAATGTGAAAAAAATGCAGGAAATCTTTCATGAACTTGAAGGTAATGATGCAGAAGCATTTCTTAAAAAAGAATTGGTGAAATCGCTGAAACGCGCCGAATACAGTGAGAAGAATTCCGGACATTTCGGCCTTCAGTCAACGTCGTACACCCATTTCACCTCGCCGATACGACGCTATCCCGACCTTATTGTTCATCGACTTTTAAAACAGCAGATGCTTGACAAGAAATATCTCATCCAGGCGGCCAGGTATCTATCTGAAAAAGAGGGTGATGCCGAGCGCGCGGAGATGTTATCATATAAAATAAAGGCCTTACGCTATATAAAAGCTCAAAAGGTCAAACCATATACTGCCGTTGTTGTAGCAGAAGATATTGATAAATTCCGTATTGAGCTGATCGATTTCGGCGTTCGAGGCATTGTATATTTCAAAGATTGTATCCCGGATCAACATACCGTCATGCTTGGTAAAACCGTCCTATGCAGGCCGCTTGCAATAGAACCTGCGTATGCGCTCCTTGAATGTGAGATCATGGAAGTGGTCAATGAAAAACATATTTGAGCTTATAAAGACCGACGGACGGGCACGGCTCGGCAAGGTACATCTTGCACATGGTGTTGTTGAAACGCCGATATTCATGCCGGTCGGCACGCAAGGCACCGTAAAGACGATGACCCCACATGATCTCGAAGAGATCGGCGCACAGATCATACTGGCAAATACCTATCACTTGTATCTTCGGCCCGGGCATGAGCTTGTTCGCACTGCCGGCGGGTTGCATGGATTCACATCATGGAAAAAACCGTTTCTCACCGATAGCGGTGGGTTTCAGGTTTTCTCGCATGCAGGATTGAACAAGATCACCGAAGACGGCGTCTATTTTTCATCACATATTGACGGTTCAAAACATTTTTTCACACCGGAACTTTCTATGGAAGTGCAAAATGCACTCGGAGCCGATATTATCATGGTGTTTGACGAATGTGCCCCGTATCCTGCTGAATACGGCTATGTGGCCGAATCGGTGAAACGCACGACACGGTGGGAGAAACGTTCTCTTGATGCTCATCAACGACAACATGACCAGGCGTTATTTGGTATAATTCAAGGCGGGATGTATCCGGAATTGCGGCGTATCAGCGCAGAGGAGATCATTGCTTTGGATTTCCCCGGATACGCGCTCGGGGGCATGAGCGTCGGAGAGCCAAAACCGCTTATGTATGAGATGCTTGACCTGTCGGCTGAGTTGATGCCTGCCGATAAACCCCGTTATCTGATGGGGGTAGGAACTCCGGCCGATCTTGTGACAGGCGTATCAATGGGTATCGATATGTTCGATTGTGTCATGCCGACACGCAACGGCCGTAATGCCCAGGTTTTCACGTGGGACGGTACATTATCAATAAAAAGCGCGGCGTTCAAAGAAGATTTCCGACCTATTGATGAACGTTGTGATTGTTATGTCTGCCGTAATTTTTCCCGGGCATATCTGCGTCATCTCTATAAAGCGGGGGAAATACTTGCACTACGCTTGAACACCTATCATAATCTGTATTTTTATCTTGAACTTATGAAAAAGATGCGTGAAGCGATCGCTACAGGCACATTTGAATCATTCAAAACTTCATTTTTAAACGGTTACAAAGATAACGTTTGATTTTTTCCTAATAATGCGTATACTTTTCAATCATTGCGAGAGGGGAACCATGTTTTTTTATACAGTTTTTGACATAGTGTCGTATTGGTCACAATACTATTATTTCGGAATGGTTGCATAATGATCGAAATAATAACACTCGGCACTGGTTCTGCCATTCCCAATATGATCCGTAATCATTCGGCTACCGCCGTTGTTCGCGACGGCGATATTTTCCTTTTTGATTGCGGAGAGGCCACACAACATCAGATACAGAAGGTTGGATTACGGCATTCGAAATTCAAGGCTATTTTTATCTCTCATTTGCATGGCGATCATGTTTTCGGTTTGCCGGGTTTTCTCACAACACTCGGTTTGAACGGGCGAGATATTCCGTTGACCGTATATGGGCCGCCGGGTGTGTCGGAATTTGTTCGCGAAATGCTGCGGTTATCGTGTGCCGTGGTAGATTATCAATTGATCACGATTGAAATGGAACCCGGGATCGTTTACGATATAGACGAAGTGCATGTTACGGCGCTACCGCTCAAACACGGTATTCTTACGTTTGGATTTCGCTGGTGGGAAGATGATAAACCCGGCAAATTCGATCTTGAGAAAGCACAGTCCTACGGATTACCTGCCGGTCCGTTATACGGGCAATTACAAAATGGGGCACCTGTTGAATGGAACGGGACCGTTATCAAACCTGAAGATGTGCTTGGAGAATCACGCAAAGGATGTATCATAACGTATGCTCTTGATACGGAACCGTGCAAACCGGCATATAAATTGGCCGATGGTGCTGACGTGCTGATCTATGACGGCACGTATACGGAAGAGGATGCAGACTATGCACGTCGGGGGCAGCATTCTACGCATAAAGAAGGCTTACGGGTGGCACGGGAAAGCGGTGTAAAAAAATTGATACTTACACATTTCAGTCAGCGGTATATGGAGACGTTTACCAACTTTTCTCAAGACGGCATTGATGTCATCTTTGCATACGATAAAATGAGGATCCAGGTATGCTGATACGCGGCAGGCTGATCATTATAGATAAAGAACAGTATCTGTTGTCAGGCACACGGTATTTACCGGTGAAGGGCATCGTCGGAGCCGACATGTACGATATCTGCGAATGTGAAGGCACCGAATGGGATGGCGTGATCATCGCAGAACGGACCCGTGTTTTGCAGCACGGGAAAATGGTCGGCGGTCATGAAAATTGGAAAAAAATGGTCTATGACACCGGCTTCAAGACACAGATGATCGAGATGCAGTTTGCAGTGAATACGATGCGTTCCTTTTTTCTTAAGATGAATTTTCTTGAGGTCTATACACCGGTTGCAGCGCCGTATGCGGCGATGGAACCCAATATTGATTCTTTTGAAACGAAATTCGGACGCGACAAACGATTGTTTTTACAAACTTCACCTGAGTATTATATGAAGAAGTTGCTTTCTGCCGATATATATCAGAATATTTTTCAAATTTGCCCTGTATTCCGTAACAATGAGAACGGTTCACGTCATAATCCCGAATTTCTCATGCTTGAATGGTACCGTCAGTATGCAGGATATGAAACACTTATGGAAGATCTGTTCGGCTTGATCAAAGCGTGTTCAAAAAAAGATATGATCACGTATCAGGGACAGACGGTGATGCTTGACCGTTATGAGAAACTTACTGTTGCAGATGCGTTCAAAACATATGCAGGCATAACACTGGAACAGATCGGGGTGTTCAGTGCAAAGAAAGATTGGGAAGAGCGGTTTTATCAGATACTTGTTGAGCAAGTTGAACCTCGTCTCGGTTGGGACCGTCCGACCGTGCTGTATGAATATCCTGCTCCTATGGCTGCGCTTGCAAAATTAAAAACGGACGATCAGCGGTATGCGAATCGCTTTGAGCTGTATATTTGCGGTCTTGAGCTTGCCAATTGTTTTGAAGAATTGTGCGATCATGACCAGCAGCTTGAACGTTTTGAAGAAGAACAGCGTAAGCGTGAATTGCAGGACAAACCCTTCTATGAGATCGACAAGACCTTTCTTGAAGCGTTGAAAACGGGTATGCCTCCGTGTGCCGGCGGTGCGCTCGGGATACAGCGGTTGTTGATGATCTTATTTGATAAAACATCGATCCGTGAGGCAATGCTTTTTCCGTATGAGGATCTGTAACCGTTTAGCGCTTCATCAGTAACAATGTTGTTACAATTTACACATCATCTCCGTTGGTCTTTTTCGTTGCATTTCATACCTCATCGTATATAATAACGCAACAATGCGAGGGTGGGAATGCCGGAGGACATACAGTCAAAAATAAACGAATTACGACAAACGATCGACCATCATAATCGAAAATATTACATTGACAATGCTCCGGAGATATCAGACACGGATTTTGATATATTATTGAAGGAATTGGAATCATTAGAGCGGCAGTATCCCGAATATGCTTCTCCCGATTCTCCGACACAGCGCGTCGGAAGCGATCTTGTGAAGACATTTCCGTCGTG
>CAZIJP010000051.1:0-17007 GCA_964539615.1 uncultured bacterium | reverse complement strand
TTGCAGCGTTATATATTCAACCCTGCGAGTACCGTAAAAGCGTTTTTCAAGCTCTGCATCTTCAATTGAGATCGTATATTGATATTCCTTGCTTTTTTTTCCGATAAACACGGCAAACGGATAATAGACCGCAAGGATCACCATCACGGCATATACCCACGATCCGTAATTGTTTGTCGCTAATCCTATAAAAAATGAGATCAAAGCGCCAACCGCAATTGCCCCCGCTATGGAGCTTACCACGGTGATCATGCGAACGATACGGATCGGGCCGGAAAAGGTCGTTTTCACAGATAGCCTTCTAAGAGGTCTTTGAGTTTTTGACGCGCCCGGAATATCCACACTTTCACTTGACCTTCGGTCACGCCCAATTCGCGTGCGATATCGGCATAAGATTTGTCATCTACGGCGTATCCGACGAGTGCGGACCGGTAATTCTCGGGAAGCTGTTTTATTGCTTCGGATATGTGTTCATATGCTTCTTTATATTCAAGAACATCAATGATATCATCAGCGTGTGAAGATGAATAGTTGGTCGTATCATCATCCAGCTCCGTTGCGCTGCTGTCGCTTATGCGAGCCAATAAACGCCACTCATTATACGCGATCGCCGCGATCCATGTCCGCAGCGATGACTTTGCTTCAAAGGTATGTATCTTTTTGTATATATTGAAAAAAACGTTCTGAAAGATCTCGGCAGCATGCTCTTCATTGCCTGACAGTTTGCGGGCGCGACCCATCACAAAAACGCCGTATCGCAGAATAAGCTCGTTGAAAGCTTTTTTGTCCTCGTTGCAGATCGCCTGCACAAGTTCCGATTCGGTCATGTCGTGATACAACTGACGGCTATTTTCCATAGTTTTCCAAATGTTCGTAAACCACGGGCATCATAAGAAACGTCCCGTGAATGATCACGATGTCATCTATAGCTGCATGATCGAGCGCGTAATAGATCGCGTCTTTGAACTCATGCACTACAGCATGCGGTTTGCAGTACCGCTGCATGAAGTCGGTCGATTCGGAACGGAATGATGCATTCTGCGTAAGGACAGTTGTCATACCGTAGCGTTCCTCCAAAGCAAGCATTTCCTTGATGCGTTTGCCTGACGAATAGGTCACCACCGACCAATAGCGTTTTCCGGGGAACATTTCATGCATGGTCTCAAAAAGCATCTTAACCGACTGCAACGTATGGCCGGCATCAACGATCACCGTTTTGCCTGCGATTTGCAATCGCTCTATCCTGCCGGACAGTTGCGTCTTTTCCAATGCATTCCTTACTGTCTCTTTGTTGACGGTAATTCCGGCAGCTTCCACCGCCATCGCGGCCGTTGCGGCATTCACCCGCTGGTGATATCCCGGCATATCGCAATGGATATCGGGAAACGATAATCGGCCGGCTTTGATATCACGGGCATTTGCAGAAAAATCTTTTCCGTATAAGTATACATGTGCATTGTGTTTTAAAGCCATAGCTTCCAAATAAGCGGTGATACGCGGCAGTTGTTTGCCGATCACGACCGGCGTATGCTCTTTGATGATACCGGCTTTTTCAGATGCGATCTTCAAGATCGTATCGCCCAGCGTGTCCATATGGTCCAGATCAACTGACGTGATCACTGCAATAAGCGGCATAACAACATTGGTGCTGTCGAGGCGTCCGCCCATGCCAACCTCATACACTGCATAATCAACCTTTTTCTCAAGAAAATATAAAAAGCTGATAAGCGTCATAAGTTCAAAAAACGTGCGATATTTATGCTCACGGTTCTCAGTGATCGGCTTGATACGCTCGACAATGGCAGCAAAGATATCTTTTTCAACCCATTCGTCGTTGATACGGATACGTTCACGTACATCATGAACATGAGGAGACGTGAATGTACCGACGGAATACCCGGCACCGGCAAGAATGTTCTTTATATATTCGACCGTTGAGCCTTTGCCTTTCGTGCCTGTCACATGAATCGTTTTTAATTTTAAATGCGGGTCACCAAACTGATGAAGCAGCTCATGAAAAGCTTCAAGATTATAATGATCGGTATCATAGACATTCTTTTTCTTTTTTTCGTAATTCACGAATGAATTGAGATATGCAATGGCTTCGTCAAAAGTCATTCAGCCGAACTCCTTTCATGCACGTAATCCATGGTGACGTCGATATTGCATGTTTCCATGAGAATGTTTTGAAATTCGGTAAGCATGATCTTGTTCTTTTCAAACTGCGTTGACGCAGTGGTGATGACAAACCACGTCTTTCCGTGCGCTGTCTTCACCGATATACCGCTCGAACGGAGATGAATGGCGCGTACCGTATCAAGCGAATAAACGCGTTTGTTGATCGTCAACATGCGATCCATCAGCGTTATGCCGAAAAGGAATTCTATTTTCCATATAAAAAGAATATCCGTGATCGTTACCACAGCCGCAACGACGTATAATACAGGCATTGCAAGCTTTATGGCAAGAAAAATGAGAACAATGGCCGATACGAATGTGCTGCCAATGATGGCGCTGCGCAACATTTTCAACGTGCCCGGATTGCCGAAAATCCATGTCCGTTCCATGAAAACCGTCCTTTCCGGCACACGAGCGTGCCGCACGAAGAAAAAGCCGGGCAAGCCCGGCCTTTACATTATTTAAACGCTTCCTGACCGGTAAATTCACGGTATAACGTAAGATCGCCGAGTATCTCTTTATCTGTCTTCTCTATGGTGTCCATAATATCTTTAGCCACATAATAACCTAAGCCCGGCCCGAGCATGAAACCCTGACCGCACATGCCTGCAAGGTTGTAGAAACCGTCGATCTCTTTTACGCGGCCGACGATCGGGAATCCGTCGGGGGTCATCGGATACATTCCGCGCCATGTACGGCGGATCTCTATATTCTGCAGGATCGGCATAAGTTTGACCATACGTTTTGCCACTTGCGGCAGGAATACGGATGTATGTTTATCATCTATACCCCAAATTGGCGGATCAGGCGTGATACAGAACACGATCTGCCCCGTAGCATGCTGATAGAAATAATAGTTCTTGGAACCCGGTTCTGCGCGCATATCAACGACCATCGGTCCGAGGAACGGAGCAACGGGAGCGCTTATTCCGCCTTCATGGCAATCACTCTTTACCGGCAGGTCAATATTGACCATTGCCGCGATATCCTTTGCATAGGAACCGGCGGCATTCACGATAAGCCCTGCGCCGTATTCATCTTTATCGGTCTTCACGGTGTTGATGGCATTGTTGGTCATGGTGATAGACTCAACCTGCTCGCGGAAATGGAATTCAGCGCCGCGTTCACGTGCTTTGAAGTAAAATGAATTTGCGGATAGCAGCGGAGAAGCAGAGCCGTCATTCGGAGAAAAGGTACCGCCTCGCAGATCTTTGGGATTTATATGCGGCACAAGTTTCAGGTAATCGTCCGCATCAAGCCAGTCGATATTCAACCCGAATGATTTTTGGGTGACCAACAGGTCTTTGAATTTTTGTGCGTCTTTATCGGTGTATGCAGGGAATGAATACCCGTTGGATTTCCATTCAAGCTCATCGCCTGTTTCTTCTTTCCACCGACTGAAGATATCGATACTTTTTTGACACAATTTTATTTTAGCGCGATCGGAATGCGTTGCACGAATACCGCCGATAGCACGTTTGTTTTGCCCTTGTCCCGGTGACGGGAGCGATTCGATAACAAGCACACGCATGCGTTCGCCGGCAAGATAATAAGCAAGCGGGGTACCGACGCTGCCTGCTCCTATAATGATCACGTCATAATTTTTCATTGTTCATCACCGCTTTCTATTCCTGCAAAAGTTTTGAACGGAGTATCGAAAAACATCGGACGAAGCGTATTCGGTGTGATATCGGACATCGGCACACCCTCTTCGCGCATGATGCGCAAAATGATCGTCTGACATGTCTTTCCGCCGCAATCGCCCATGCCTGCACGAGTGATCTCTTTCAATTGGTTGAGATCGCGCACACCGAGTTTGATCCATTTGCGGATCTCGGCTGCGGTCACACGTTCACAGCGGCAAACGATCGAGTCGTCGCGGATCTCACGAGTGTAATCGTGAAGCGCTTCGGTCTCTTTCGGGTCTTGCACAACAATACCGGCAGCTTCTTCAGCTTTATCGGCAGGAATTTTTACCTGCACCATATAGGTCTCGGATACTTTAGCGGCTTTTCTGACGGCAGTGACCATATAATCGCCGATCTTTTCGCCGTCACGATCGACTATTTTTACAACATCGTGTTCTTTCAATGCTTCGCGGCCGAATTCATACGGAATGGTAACGGTAGGCGTTGCCTCGTCTTTTCTGTAATCAACGATCGTACACGACAAACCCGGGCAAATAGCCACGCATTGCAGGCATCCGATACAATCCTTTTCGTCTTGATAGACAGGCAACTCAAGCATATTTTCTTTGCTTATATGTATGGCATGCTGCGGGCATACCGATGTACACGGGTTACAGGGAATTTCCTGTACGCAATGAAATACCGGATACACGCCTTTGCGCAATCCCGGTTTCTTTTTTATGACGGTCTTCCCCGGTTTGCTTTTCAGAACGCGCATTTTTTCGTTCCATTCGGCGGGGATCTCTGTCGTTACTTTTCCGAGATGACGAGCGATCTCGATACCGGATATCTTTCCGCTGAACATTGCGGCTGATGCTTCCGCTATCTCCTCTGCATCGCCGGCAACAAACGTATTCATGCCGTACACGATAGCTTGTTTATGGAACTCATCGATCGGGTCAAGACCTACGGCGATAAGAATAGTATCGCAAGCAAAGTTCTTTTCCGTCCCCGGGATAACCTTGAAATTTTCATCTATTTTAGCGATCGTCACCGATTCCACTTTATCGGTACCGTTAGCGCTCACAATGGTATGCTGCGTATAGACCGGCACACCCATACGGATGATCTTGTCTTTATGAACTTTATAACCGCCTACCTCTTTCATGGCCTCAATGATGCCGACGGTTTTGATACCGGCCTGCAGAGCATGATATGCGCCGATAAGACCAACGTTACCACCGCCAACCACGAACAAGCGTTCGGATGCGCGGATAAGATCTCGGTTAACTAATGTTTGAAAAGCGCCGGCACCGTAAACGCCGGGCAATGAATTGCCGGGGAACGGCAGGCTTTTTTCGCGTGCGCCCGTAGCGCTGAGCATTACATTAGGGGTCACCAAAACATAGCGGGCGTTATCTTTTAGAACGCCGACCTTTTTATCGCTGTATACGGAAATAACGGCGCTGTTGAGCCATACTTTCACGCTCGAGTATTTTTTTAACTCTTCCTCAAGAAGATCGCCGATCTCAAAACCGCGTGTGCCGGCATAGGAGTCTTCAACGGACCCGAAAAATTTATGCGTTTGAAGCACGAGTTTCCCGCCGAGTTTATGTTTATCGTCAATAAGGAGCGTCTCAATACCAAGCTTACCTAATTCGATGGCTGCCGACAAACCTGCAGGGCCACCGCCGATGATGAGCACTTCTACGGACATTTCTTCGATCTCATGGATCTCGCCTTCAAGCTTATCAGTCGGAGGCAAAACCGGAAGCCCGCGGAGCGGTTCAATGCGCATTCCGTCACGCACCTTGATCATACATGCTTTTACCGGACGTCCGTTTGCGACGACCGTACACTGGCCGCACTGGCCGTTTGCACAGAAAATTCCTCGCGGCGCATTGTCTTTGTGATGAAATGAAAATGTGCGGATACCGTGAGCAAACAACGCAGCGGAGATCACTTCGCCTTCCTGCGCCGTGTACTCTTTCCCTTCCCAGAAAAACCGGATCGTCTTCCGTTCTTCTACTTTCAGAACGGGGTGTTTTGTAACGCGAAAATCACTCATACAGCCTCCTTACTGGCATAATATTTCTGTAACCGAATAATAATACAAGAAAAAAATAAAAGCAATAAAATGATGAGAAAACCTGATATTCAGTGATGGCGGAACCTGAGTTTCGTTCATCGATATTCCTTTGCAAAAAAGCTGTGCTATTGTATCATGTTTTATTTTTCACGCAACAGAGTAATGACGTTTTTTAAAGAATAACTTCAGTAAAATAAGTATTGAACATTAGCTTCGTTACGGAAATCACGTCATGATGAATGCTAATCGTGGATCGTGATATTTCTTCCGGCGTTTTTAGCATCATACATCAGACAATCGACCCGCTGGATCATTATATCCACATTGTCATGTTCATAGAATTCCGTAACGCCAAGGCTTATCGTGACTTTGCCGGCCTCCTGAAAATCTGATGTCTCAACCATGGTGCGCAGCTCTTCCGCAAATGCATAAGCATCATCAGTAGGCGTATTGACCAACATTATCATGAATTCCTCTCCGCCCCACCGTGCAAACAGATCGGTCTTCCGTAACCGGGATCTGACCAGATCGGTCAGATATATTAACACAGCATCGCCGCGTTTGTGCCCGAAACGGTCATTTACCGATTTAAAATGGTCGATATCAAACATTATCAATGAAAAACGCGAATGAAACCGTTCCGAACGGTATATCTCCTGTTCCATACGTTGCGTAAAGTAACGCCTATTATAAATGGATGTCAGCGTATCAGTGACCGATAGCTGTAGCAATTTCTCTTCATGAATTTTTCTGTCGGTCACATCACGCGCAGCTGCGTAAATTTTATTACGAAACGGAAGCGAACGCCATTCAATATACTTATACGTATTATCGCTGGCGAGATAGCGGTTGGTAAAATTCAATACCGGTTTACCGTTGAACAATTCGCCTATCGTCTCGATGGTTGCCTGTCTGTCATCGGGATGCACGAATTCCATTAATGAACGGCCTTCCAGCAACGCTGCCGAATATCCCAATATGGTTTCCCATGCATGATTGACACGCACAAATCTGCCGTTAAAATCGGCTATGCACAAAAGATCCACCGCTACGGTAAAAAATCCTTCCAGCTCTTCCGTCTTTTCCCACAGTTGGGTTTCAAGCGCTTGTTTTTCAAAGTACATCTGGATGGCATCGGCCGCCGTCTTGACCATTTGAACGTCCTCTTCGCTCCATGACCTTTTTTTACTGCAATTGGCGAATCCGATAAAACCGTTGTATATACCATTTTTCATATACGGAACGGCCAAAAGCGATACAAGGTGATGTTGCAAGAGAATATCCCGCTCAGCATCAGGAAGTTCGCTGACCGATGTGTTGATGGTAACGCCTTCGGAGTGAATAGATTCCCAAAACGGGAACCATCGAAACGGCAGACATTTTAATTCTGCCCGTAACATAAGCGATTCGCAATCGGACGCATTTGCTTCAAAGCTGTATTTCCATGCCGGCTCTCCGTCTTGGTCGGCGATCACTTCCATAACACACGACCTGTCGGCCTTCAGTGTTTTTCTCAATATTTCCAATGCTTCGGGTATTATATACTCAGGCTTACCGGCAGAAAGCAATTTTGTTGTAAAGAGAACAAGGGGATCTTCCCTTTTTTCTGACGGATGTTTATATTTTTTACCCGGCATAGTGAAACGCTTTCCATTTTAGAGACAGGCATTATGCCATTGGCCTCACTCAAGTAACACCTTGTAGTATATTTACTATTTCTTCGATTGTCAATGAACTATACTCAGAGCTAAAGTACTGCGCTTATTTTTTGTATCTTTTTTTTTATTTAACCTTCAAGGAAGCCGGATCAGGATATAGTTTGATTTAAAATATTCCTGTCAAAACATAGCAGTTTTACCTGTTATTATTTTTTACGCTTGTCCTGTATTTATTTTTTACGGTACAGTTACTTTAGTATTTTTGATAAATACTGATCGATCGTTTCAGGTGTGACAGCGGGAGCAAATCTTTTGATCGGTTTGCCGTCGGCATCAATGAGAAATTTTGTGAAATTCCATTTGATAGCTCCGCCGAATAAACCACCGAGCTTTTTTTTAAGATAGTTGTACAGCGGATGTGCATTAGAGCCGTTCACATCAATTTTAGCGAACATCGGAAAGGTAACGCCGTAATTTACAAAACACACATTAGCTATCGCATTCTCATCTCCCGGCTCTTGGTTTGCGAACTGGTTACATGGGAATCCCAATATCACAAATCCTTTATTAGTATACTTCTGATACAGTTTTTCCAATCCGGCAAATTGCGGCGTAAAACCACAGTTACTGGCAGTATTGACCACGAGTACCGTATTACCTTTGAAAGTTGCCATGCTTACATCTTCACCGTGAAGGCTTTTAGCCGAGAATCCGTAAAAAGTTGCCGTTGTATTTTTCATACTATCCTTTCAAGTGTTTTAACCCTACCTTGCATCTATTGCATCATTGGCAGTTATATTTTTTCTAGTACAACACGATTCGAGGCTCCGTTCAAGCAAATAATCCTACCGGAAGATAGAACGGTCTTGTCCTTCATACGACACAATGCCGCTTGTCATCCCGCCTCGTTTTTCAGGACGTCAAAGCTCCCGTTTCCTGATTGTTAGACGGTAATAAATGTGAAAAAGAACATGCCCTCGAAAACTCCACTACATCATCGATGCTACTTTATTTATTCCCTGTTGGTTCATTTTCAAACGACAACGACGGCACTTCTCCTGATGTGCCTGCTATCGCGACTATCGACCCGTGCATGGTCATGGTAAGAGATGCAAGTTTTTTTATTCCCATTTCACGTTGAGCAAATATCTTGTCATACCACATGCGCTCCTTATTAAGATCGGCAAGCAAAGATTGGTACGTCTCAGACATCGCGTTGATCAACTGCTGAAATTCTTTGGATGTAAGGTAATCATATACCATGCCTGCTTTATCCTGTTTGGCCCCCGCAATTGATTTGGCACGAACGGTTTCGATCATTCCTGCACGCACTGCTTCAGCAAGAGGCAAAATCACCGAATATGAAACAACCCAGATACCATTATAGAACACCGCCGTTTTTCCGGCATGCTCACGCGGGAATACCTGTGTCGCGAGAATTCCGATCGCACCTCCCGATGCCCTCACGTCATCCTTCAGCTTCGTTACCCAATCTTCAGCCCAAGCCTTGGTGTTCTTGATCTCCCAGATGATCTTTCCGCACTCAATACCGGCCTGCACAACCGATTGGATCAGATCGGCGCCTGAAACACCTTTCGGTACAGGTTTGATCTCATCTTCACGGAAATACTGTTTAAGTTCATGCTCAAGATTCAATTCAATGGCCTCACCCTGCCGCTCCATGGAGCCTTGCTTTGCCGAGTTACTTAATAATTCGATCTTTTTACGGAGATCGTCATTTTCTTGGGATAATTTTGCCCGTTCTACGGTCGATTCCGCTCGGGCTTTTTCGGCTGCCTCGCGCTCAACAACGATCCGGCGTTCTTCGATCTCGCGCATCAATTGCATTTTTTCCTGAGATAATTTTTCCGCCGATTCGATCCGCGCTTTTGCTGCTTCTTCTCTCGATCTGATGGTATCTTCGCGTGATGCCTGCAACTCGGCTTGAAGTGTTTTTATAGTAGCGTTCATGGCATCGAGTGTTTTTTGAAAATTCCCCGCAGCTTCTTTTGATGCCGACTGCACACGTTCGTCAGCTCTTTTCGTTAATTCGTCTTCACGTTTGCGAAGCAGATCTTCGGCACGCGCAAGCTCTTGTTTTTTTAATGACTCGATCTCTGAAAGTTTTACGGCTATGAGTTCCTCGTTCTCCTTTGCAATATGCTTTTTATATTCTTCAACGCCTCCCTGAAAAAGGTCACTGATCTTGATGCTGGCACCGCAATGAGGGCATTTACCGGTAATTTCCATTAAACCGACTCCTTTCAACTATTATATTGTTTCATTCAATACGATCTGTCGTATCTCACTGTAACATCTTTCTGACCTATATACAATAAACCATTGGTTTATAAGTACATTTAAATATGATCCGATATAGCCCATTTCTAGCATCTAGCTTTTGTGATCACATTCTTTGTTGTACCAATATAACTTCATACCGCACGAACAGGTATGCAGTTTTTTTTGGTTTTCAAGCCACTTTTCAACACCAATGGATCGTATCTCCCGCATATTTTCAAGAGCCAATGCATGATGCTTTAATCCGTCATGATAAAATTCATCTAAGATCGCACACGGGAAATCAACGCATTCTCCGCAATGCAGAAGTCCTTTAAGAACGGCACATGACCTCGTTTGGCAATCGTTCACCATTTCGGGTTCTTCACGGCATCCTTGACAGTTGGCATTTTCTTTATAATTCTTGCAGCCTCCGCAATAGAGACCGCAATAGGAAAGCAAATCTTTCATTTTATATTCCTTTCCGCGATATGAGCACATACCGTTCTGCCGGATAACGACTGCTGTTTGTCATCAGGTTCCCATTGATTACATTCATACTGTCAGATAAACTAACTTCATCAATACAGCATGAGCCGTTCATTGATTATCGTATAACATTGAAACCGGAATTTTTTATTTTCTTTTTTTCCTCATACATTGCTTCATCCGCTTTTTTGATAATCGTATCCGCAAGATCTATAAAATTAACAGTACTTTCCACAATACCATGACTGACACTTATTATATATCGCCTATTCTCTGAAGCATTGATCTTATCAAACTCTGTCACAATTCTTTTCCAGATGTTCTCGGCAATATCGCCGGTTGCGCCTTCAAAGATAATTAAAAACTCGTCTCCGCCGAATCGTATAATGAAATCTTTTTCACGTATAATTTTTTTCATTATTTCCGGAACTGTTAAAATTAACTCATCACCATACTCATGTCCGAGTATATCATTTACCTGTTTCAACCCATTAATATCCACAAAACAAATACAAAGTTTATCTGTATCTCGATGATTTTTATCTGTCGTATAACGTTCCAGCAACTCCATCCCTGCCCGCCGGTTATACACTTTGGTGAGACTATCGTGATCGGCGTTATATTTAATTCGTGCATATGCTTTTTTTGAAAATGTGATCAATAGTTCAGCCATCACGGAAATCAACAACAGAAGCGCAAAAAGAACTATGTTGTCTTTTATTATTCTGAAAAATTTTTCAATGTTATTCTCCGATAAGATAATACCTTCTTTGCTGGAAATTGCAATTTGTGACACAATCCTAAAATTTCCGTCACCCATTATGATCTTTGCGCTTGATTTGGTATACTGTTGGTTATATATGTCTTCAAATTTTAAAACACTCCATACAAAAAAGCCTTCATCGGACATAATCACGGAAACCCCTTTATCCATCGCAGCCCATGTGTGTACAAAGTTATTACTGAATTTTAACTCTTTTTTGTTTTCATACATAAATGCCCAATTATATTCTAGATCACCACCCGCTAACCAATAACCTTTTGAGTTAATAAGAAATATGCGCCCCAAACTGTTCTTACTTACTTTTTCAAAATCATCCAAAAGACGTTTCGCTAAATAATTGAGTACAATTATCCCTACATACTCCCCATTGCTATTGTATACCTTTGTTGAAAATCGTATCATCGGTTTGATCGGTTTCTCGATAACGTTATGCTCAATATTCAGGTCCAATTTTGAAATGTAATATTGACCTCGGTCAAGTTTTGCAGTTTCATAAAAATAATAGCGATCTTTTTTATTTTGAAGTTCTTTTTTTGCACATATATATCCCATATTATCAAGATAATTAATGCGGATTATCTCATTGCCGAGTTTGTCGAGATACCGTATCTGATCATATTTACCTGAATGTTCGGAAAAAGCCTTCCACAGTTCTTCCACATCACGGAATCCGATCGTTCCGTTGATATAAAATCCGTAAGTATCCTTTAGAAACTCCAAATCATGGAGAACAGACTTTACATCATTCATAATTATTCCGGTTTCAAGATCGATAACACGTTTTTCATTATTAATGATTTCTTGTTTATACGAGGAATTTATTCTGTTATCAATATATAACAATATAAATAACGACATTAAAAATAATCCCAAAATAATAAATGGTAACCGCACAATATTGAATTTTTTATACATGAAATCGCGATTTGCTCCGATCATATACTACCTTCCGATCATATGCCCTTTTCGTATAACACAAAAAGCTCCACAGAGCTGTTTGTTTACGCCGATCGCCTGTTTATTTTTTAGGCTATTATTTCCTATCATCCTTTCTCGGTAACGTCAAAGGCCGCATCAACAGGCTCCCAAAGCTCTATCTTATTGCCCTCGTCATCGAGTATATGCACAAATTTACCGTAATCATACTCTTCGATAGTATCAACGATCACAACACCCTCTTTTTTCAATTCTTTGACCAATGCCGTAAGGTCCTCAACGCGGTAATTTATCATGAATTCTTTTTCGGACGGTGCGAAATAGTCTGTGGTTGCCGGAAACGGGCTCCATTGCGTCAAACCTTTTTTATCTGGTTTATCAGCTTGCCGCCATTCAAACATAGCGCCATACTCGTCAGTATTTAATCCGAGATGCTGTTTATACCACGTTTTCATCTTCTCAGGATCATTACATTTGAAAAATATACCGCCTAATCCCGTAACTCGTTTCATACTGTCCTTTCTGCAAACAAGATGTACCGTAGTACTCTTCAGAAAAATCCGGTGTTATTATTTCTTGACCTCGTGAGATGCCTTAACGGCTTCCACCAACAAACCCACGATACGTTTCATTTCTTGATTATCATTCTCTTTTGCAAAACAAACGCTTTTTTTATCCCGAACCGTAAGATATTTCTTTACGCCGAAACAGAGCGGTTGCTCTATGGCATCATTGAGAACGGTCATGCCCATACCTTTCAATGCATTCCCCAGAGGAATAATAAGATTCTGTTTATAAAGGGCTTCGTAGTTTTCGGTCATGCCGCCATGCGCCACGATCACTGCTTTAGCTCCGGATAACAACGGTATATTTTTGCTTTTAGCGCAGTATGCCAGGTATGATATCTCCTGAAGTTTTTCCAAAAGCATATAGACCTTCGAAGGCACTCCGGCATAATGCGGGCAGACAACGATAATATCCCTATGTTTGAATATTTTCGCCGCAACGGCATTGAAATCATCTTTTTTAACGCATTTTCCGGAGCCGACGCATTTTTCGCACATGACACACGGTTTTAATTTGTAATCCCGAAGATCCAAAACGTCACTGTCAATAGCATTGTTCTTCAACCGGTCTTTTATATAGTTTGCTATCTCAAACGACTGTGACCGCTCTTTTGTTTTCATAACATTTGAAGCGCTGATAATAAGCATGTGATCCTCCTTGAAATGTTCTATTACCGTTATACTCTATACAACAAGTTGTCCTTTATGTCCCGCGAGTTTTATCGTAGCCTCGATACCTGAGTTGAATGACAGGAAATCCTGCTCAACACCGTCTGAAAAGATCACACCGTTCTCGCCCATAAGCGATAACACTTTCAGAGGTTGTTCATTTCTAACCGTGCCAAACACAAGACCGGCCTGAGATGATCTGCTGGGAAACGGCTCCCGTACGGAAAAGCATAAAAAATCAGATCCCCATGTAAGATCTTTCACCGATAAGGCATGTTTGTCATCGCGTGTTTTCTTATTTGCAATCGCTGATGATATCCCTTGCGCGCCTGCCAGAACGCTCTTGAGCCATCCGCTGGCGCCTAATCCGGTGGAAACAATGATCCCGCTTGATGAATGGGTCTCCGACCTGTCGCCCAGCGTGATCACATAGCGGCTTGACACGTGCGTCCGCTGACCTATGTAGAAATCATTTACAGCCAATAATATTTGCCCGTCATTGAGCTCAGCCTTGCCTATTGATACATCTTTCATTGGCCGTTTTTTCGCAAACACTTCCGGTAAAAGCAATTTAAGATCATTTGCCGTGAACGGCAACAGCACGCCATCCCATCTGGCCGGGTCGGGATTTACGCCGACAAGAGGTTGACCGGTGAGATATTTCATAGTATTTGCGACCAAACCGTCTTGTCCAACAGCCACGGCTACGTCGTCTTTCCCGAAAATGAAATTCGGCAACAATGAACGGTCAACATCCTGAACGCGCCCGAGAGTGGACAGTTGCTGCCGTGCTATATCAACGGCGGCGTAATAAAGATCGTGTTCCGTCTGATAATCATTAAAATCCTTCCCCATATGTTCAACATAAAATTTCGCCTGCATAACGGAATTGAACCGGGTAATAAGATCATCTAAACGCGTTTTACGCGTTATCAGTATTATTTTATTCTCTGTAAGCCGCTGCATTATTGTTTCGATGTTTTTGAGAGCAACTCTTTTAGGAGATCTGGAGAAATGTTCAGTTCGCCGATTTTATCGGCGCGTTCTGCCAACCCCTGGAACGCAAGCGCGATCAGCTTATCTGGCTGCATACCGATCGCCGCAAGTGATTGTATAACAGCAGGTTGCACACCGGACAATGCCTTCATCGCAGCAGCGATCGCATACGCCTTTGCATCCGATTGCGCTTTGGCATTTTCAACGGACAAAGCCACCAGATCTTTATTTTTCTTTTCAAGGTCGATATTGAAGAGTATCTCTGAATTTTTAATATCGTGTTGTTTTTGCTGAACGGCTTTTTCCGCTTCCATCTGCGTCTCGCGTATCTGGCGCTTTTTCTGCTCAACGGCGATCTCGGTGCTTAACTCGTTCTCTTTTATGATACGTTCCTGTTCAACGGCAGAATTCCTGCGCGTATAGATGGCATCGTCCGCCTCTTTGAGAATTTGTTCGCGTGCGGTAGCTTCCAGCGCACGTGATGTTTCCGCAGTAGGTTTTATGGCCACTACCGAAAATCCTACGATCTCAAGGCCGAGTGATATGATCTCCTGATTATTTTTCAGGTCTTCCGAGATGGTCTTTGCGATAGTATCGCTTGCTCGCAGCAGATCGCGCAACACCATACTTTCAACGATCTTTTTCATCAACACCCGCGCTGCGGTGATCACTCGTTGCGGAAGGCGCTCGGGATCATCAGACATATATGCATAACCGTTTGATGTAAGCGTATAATTGAGCAACGTTGCGACCTTTTTAGAATCGGCAATTCTGAAGTTGATCTGTCCTTGAACGGTCACCGTCTGAAAATCCGACGTGGCTTCTTCGAAAATAAATGGCGCTTCCTGGCTTCCGATAGGCACGGCAACGAGTGATGTTGTCGGTGCGAAATAAAAGAATGACAGGCCGATCCCCTCTTTAACGATAGTACCTTTTTTGAACACGAGCACATACGTATTCGGTTGGAACTTAACAAATTTTACACCAAACATAGCATACTCCTTCCGTTATTGTTTCTTAGCGACCAGCAAACAATGCGTATCGGGAAAATCCATCGATACTAATTTCCCGTCTTTCAGTATAAATAATCCTGTTTTATCAATCAATCTGTTTTTTACGATCCATTCATTTCTGAACGGCCGAGAGCCCGGCATGATCGAAAACCCTTGTGCTGTTAATACACCTACCCAATCTGAATAGCTCCAAAAACAAAACGACTCATGCATCTCGCTCTGCCAGTTGTCGGCATAATCTTTTTTATACAGGTACTCGCATGCGTGGCGCAGTGAGAGTTTGAAATAAGCTCTTCCTTCTATAGTTTCTTTTTTATACTTAATATTTTTATTACGGGCTTTTCCGAAATCACGCGCAAAGGCCTCGAATCGTGCATAGGTTGACAAAGCATTCAACCGTTCACACAATGCGTTTCCCTGCAGACCTTCAGTAACAGCTGCATCATTATCACCGTCGGTATCTGTACAATATAGATAAACGGTCATGTCTGCATTTTCCGGTCCAAGCACATCGCGGTTTATCCATACGCCGCCTGTTTTCAGTTCTTTAACTCTGTTTGCAATAAAATGCTGAAGATCGTCAAGTGAACCGTATGAGTATATCTCATGCGTCAATGAGGACGTATGCACCGTGTTCATGGAGTTTGAAGCAAACACCAATCCGGTAACCGCATTTTTCTGAGAAAAAAAGACAAAGGGATTAGAAAACTCGCCGTTATCTTTACGTTGTTCGCAGACGGTGTACAGCTGACGAGCTACTTCTATCCCGTAAAATTCCGATTCATGGAACCGTTTTTCCGAAGAAGCACGCTTGATCCATGAACCTACGGCACAGCCTATATCGCCGATACGCCCGGGAATTATGAATGGCGCGGTCTCAGTATATTTCAGGTCAGCGATCTCATCCATTTGCCTTACATAGGTGTTATAATCCCGCGTTGCCGTCAGATCCCCGTCATCTCCAATGATCGGGTCCTTGAATAAATTTCGTATCGAATCGGCAAGCCCATACTGTTCCCATACTTGATATGATGACGGATGTATGGCTGCTAAAACATAATCGTCAAACAGTTGTCCTGATGGTGATCCGGCAATATGCTCTACGATCTCCCATGGTAAAGGCGCGGCATAAGTTTGCTTTTCCCTGTCTAGCAACTCGCAGTGCGCTATGGAAAACCCCAATTTTTCATACATTGTCATGACAGGAGTTGAACAAAGAACGATCGTATTTTCTGCGGTCAATATATGTTGCATATCGCTTTCATGAGCAATTGTCTTAATGGTATATGACGCAAAATCGTCGATGCTGCCGGCATCATCGATCGGATAGATATAGCATGGTATGTTCAAACCATGTGCGAATTGTGTTATTTGAATTACCCGTACATAGAACGGCACCGGGTTACGCCGAGTATTTTGATGGTTTGCGGAGGTTACCGCGAAGATAACAGCTGATATAGATCTGTTTTTTAACGGATCACTATACTGTTGGGTGTTATTGATAAATTTATAGATATAGTTGAATTGAAAATTGGTCAACAGATGATGTCGCCCCGGAAACAATAAAAACATTACTACCTCTTTTTATATACAGTATTGAGTATAGCATATAAAAGCAGATATTGAGAAGTCTCTTTTTAATGATGTATAATTAGTGTTTTGGAGTGTACAAAAAAAATGCCTGATGACGACCTACTCTCCCACGCAGCAACCCACGCAGT
>CAZIJP010000050.1:0-17050 GCA_964539615.1 uncultured bacterium | reverse complement strand
TGGAAGAAGATACTGTTAATCGCATGGCTGATGCTGAGAATAAAAGAAAGCTGGCACTCGTTGATAGAGAACAGGTCGGTCGGCTTGATGTTCAGAAAGTCGCGACCAGTGGTGACTTAAAGAAACAGGCTTTAGTAAATAGAGGCGACATGGACACCTGGAATGCCAAGCTTAGAGAAGGCGGAAGGCAGTTCGATGCAAGCCTTGGCTTTGATCAGAAGAATAAAGATCGTGATTTCGGCCTGCAAAGAGAAAAAGATAAGTTTGATCAGTTTGCAAAATTAAGAGGGCTGGACAGTCAAGATGATATGCTTGGGGGAGGTGATGGTGCGAAACCGAATCTTTCCCAGGATTGGTTTAAATACAGGGAAAGTTCATCCGGCCTGACAGATAAAGACATGGGCGTCTCAATAGCTCACACGCTGGCAACAGGAGGGAAATTGTCAGAGGCTCAGAGCGATTGGGCCAGGGCGCAGGCTGGTGGCGGGGCAGCATCGGCGAACGCCTCTTCAATGAGATATGATACGTTGACAAGGGAAGACGGGACAGTTGAACGTTATGACCAACGCGGAAACAGAGTTCCTTCTCAAGTGAATAATAATTCTGCTGCTCCTATTGGGAACAGTAAAGTACAGACCAATCCTCCCATAAAAAAGCGTAAAATGCCGACATACATCCCAGAGAATGCTATGCCAAGGCCATTCGGGGAATCTTTGATCCGCAGCAATATAGGTCACACCATTGGCATTGATAAGGCCCACAATATAGCAACAGGGTTTAACAGAGCAGCTTCCGGTGCATGGGACTTGTCAAAGAAGGCCGGGGACACAATAATAGAGCGAGGAATAAAGCCAGCAGTTAAGTGGGCTACACAGGAATATGACGATCCTTACCGAAAAAAGTAGACTTGATTCAATAAGAAAGTATAAAAACTAAGCCATTTATGGTATAAAATACTCCAAGCTCAAATAACTACCTACAGTTTTTTATGAATAAAAGGTGATCTTTTAATGCCATACCTCACACAAGAAGAAATAGACAGCGGGATTCTCGATAAATTCAAAAACTATGACCCGGCAGAAGTGAAAAAGCAGCATGAACTTGCTTGGAATAATTCACCAGGGTACCAGGATTTGTTTGAAGGGAAAGAACAATATGATCCAGGTAAGGTTGAATCTCCTTCTGGGGTTGTTCCTGACAGAGGTTTTGTAGGCGATGTGTCGTCAAATCTTGCCAGTGGAGCAGGTGATTTGGTGCGAATGGGTGGGTATGCTTTGAAGACTATCGATCCTGATGGAGGGATAGGGGTACTTGAAAAGGCCGGTGATAAAATGATCGGCGCTTCAAAATATGCTGAAAAGAATTTTGATATCATGAAGATGGATGAATCCGAAGCCGCCGGTGAAGGGTTTTTATCACGTGGATGGAAAGGCGGTGTTCGGAGCGCTGTACCATCTGTGTCACCTGTTGTGGCCGGTGGGTTGGCCGGTTCTGTATTTGGTCCAGTTGGTGCTTTGGTTGGAGCTGGTATTGGCACCCTTGGGCTATTCGGCTTTGGTGTATATGGAGAGAAGCGGCAAGAATATATTGATCAGGGCATTGAAGAGCCTGAAGCAGAGAAGGCAGCGTTTAAACAAGCTCTTATAGAAGGAGGTATTGAAACAGCAGGGTCATTGATTGGGCTTAAAATTTTTGGAGTGGACAAATTTATCACTCAGCCGCTTAAACAATCATTAAAAGAGTTGATCGAGACACCGCTCTCAACATGGGGTAAGAAGCTCGCAACAGACACTTTCCTGAATGAAATACCAACAGAAATGCTTCAAGAAGCGTTGGGCGCCCAGGTAGAAACAGGCCTTGGGTTGCAGGAAGAAGGGGCATGGAGGGAGGCAATGGTTGAGGCGATTGTCCCTGCTATGGTAATGAGTCTGGGCTTTGGTCTTGGGTCACAGGGCCTTACTATGGTAAATAAGCGCAACCTAAAAAATCAGATCAACAATATTGATGATCCAAAAGCAAGACTGAAAGCAGTCGAAGCGATTGAGAAAGGAATCCTGGAGCATGAGGCTGGAGGAGATGATACTGGCATCACAAAGAACGCTGAGGCATGGTCAGCAATGGCCATGGACAGAATCGAAGAAGGGAAACCAATTGAGTTAAACACTGATTTTGTTGCGTATGCTACGAATGGTGAAGACGCCATTGGCGCTATGAGAGGCCGAGTAGGCGAAGGAATGGCTATTGAATACCGGGATAAGTTGACGAAGAGAATAAATAATCTTTCCATGTTTAGGTCTTTGACCCCTCGTCAAAAAGAAATACGTGAACAATACCTCATCGAGCTTGCCAATGTTGATAAAGAGATTGCTTCGCAGCAGCAAAACAAAACAAAGACAACAGACCCTGCACAACAAGCATCGCAGAATATAATAGGGCCAGAATCAGATCAATTTGAGCAGTTTCAGGAGGGAATCAGGGATCAGAAAATTGGCGAGTTTGAGCAGAATTTGAAGCAGGCCCAAACTGATATCACGGAGTACCCAGACCGGCCACCGATCCAGCCTGATATAGAATCACTTCGCAAAGAATGGGAAGAGAGGAAAGCCAAGTCAGAAACAAATGCCCAGGCCCCGGCCACATCCAGACGCCAGCTTATTGCAGATGAATCAAACACCTTTGATGATTTCCTTTATAATATCCAGTCAGACACATTTGAAAACAACCTGAGAAGCGCCCAAGCTGATATTCAACAACCACAGCAACAGGCACCGATCCAGCCGGACGTTGAAGCTTTGCGTCGTGAGTATGAAAATAAACAGGCGCCCCGGGAAACAGACTCTAAACTATCCACACCCCAAGGCATGTTATATTCCCAGCAGCAACAGCCTGTCGCAGGACCAATGCCAGAGAGTGGACAACAAGCAGCTAAACCGGAAATTGAACCGGCCCCTGGCATGGGCCTAAAAGACAAAGGCCAGCAATCATTCGTCGATCAAAGAATCCAGAAACTTGGCTCAATTGATGCTGTAGATAAAGCTTATGGCCGTGATGATAACGTGAGCCAGTATGCCCGGGCAAAGGCGCGTGAGGTATTTGGGCAGAATGTTAATGAAACGATACCTTCCGAACCATCCAAAAAAGGAATGTCTTTTGATGAGTTTGAAAAAGAGTATCGTGCTGCATTCAAGGATATGTCTAAGTATGGAGCAGATCAGGTAGGAGCTGAGCATTTCGCTGCAAAAATGGCTGCGCTTGCTGATGCACATCCGGATTGGGCGGATATGGTGGAGAACAACCAACCAGTGCAACCCAACGAGATGGTTGATGGTGGCACACAAACGCAAGCCAGCGATGTAACAAGCAGGCCGTCGTCACAGCAAACAAGCGCACCCATATTGGGTATTCAACCAACCATCAAGGAAAACTTAACAGTTGCTCCGGGCCAATCCGTAACCTGGAAGGACAAAAAAGGCAAAGTTCTATCCGGGAAAGTTGTCAAGAAACAAAGCGAGGCAGGTCACGCGTGGCAGGTTATAAAACCAGATGGTAAGAAAACTTTTGTCCATGAGAAAAATTTTTATGTTGTTGATAAAGGTGCTTCTGTTGAATCCGGATCTGCAAAGAAGATGGTTCACGACCACAGCAGTACCCAGGTAAATATGCCTGCCAAAGAAGCGGGAGAAATTCTTGATTTTGCCTCAAGAGTTCCAGATTCAGAGATTTATACAGACCCGAACGATTCATCATATGGCCGAGAGAAAGAACCGCATATAACGGTTAAATACGGGCTCGCAACCAATGACCCAAATGATGTTTCATCAATCATCAAGGATCATCCCCCCATTACTGCAAAAATGGGGAAGGTCTCTATCTTTGAGAATGAAAAATATGATGTGGTCAAAGTGGATATTGACAGCCCCGAACTTCGCGCCCTGAACAAGAAAATCGAACAGGATGCGGAGATATCTTTGCCCAAGAGTGGAACTTACGACTATACCCCACATGCGACCATTGCTTATGTGAAGCCTGGTGAGGGGAAGAAGTATGTCGGGGATAAAACCTTTGATGGTAAAGAAATTACCTTTGACTCCCTGATGGTTTCCACCCGGGACGGGAAACTGCATAAAATCCCATTGAGCGATAGAGGATCACAAAGCTCGAAAAACGATCCACAAAGCGGTTTGCCGTCAACCGGTGATCCACAAACCTTTGCCAAGTATGACATCCCTTCTAATACGCTGAAAAAAGCCAAGGAAGAGGCTAAAAGAGCAGACGCGACAAGACTTGTGTATCAACACCAAAACCATAAGCATTGGATTGTCTCCTCTCGTGGGCCTGGTGAAACGCATTCAGGTAAAATTTATAGTGTTATGCCAAATGGGTCAGTCGATATTTGGAGAGACGGGATTGAAAAGTCTTTGGATCCTAAACAGGAAGCCGGAACCACAAGAAAACAACCTTGGGAAATGAATCTGCTTGAATACGTGAAAAGCAGGCTACCTGCCAGCCAGGCCGAACAGATCACCGACTCGAAACATGTCAAGTCTTTTTCTGCGCAGCACCGGAGCGAGGTCAAGACCGCGATAGACCGTGGCGAACGTGTACCCAAAAGAGTACTCGAAGACCATCCATACCTTGCAAGGCAGTATGACGACCAGGTGGCTAAATGGGAAATGATCAAGAGTACAGGCATGGACTGGATTAGATATGTCCCGGTTGAAAAGTCAAGTGATAACGATACCACAGCCCTCCACGAGTCATCCCAACCAGTCCAAACAGTAACCAATCAGGTTATACCAAAATCAGACTCTAATCTTAAAACAATAGATGAACTTTCAGATGCACATCCGGATGGGGCAGAGATGGTTGAGAATAACATCCGACCCTCATCTATCGAACAAAAACAGCCGAATACTGATAATGATATCGGTAGCGGGTTGATAGAAAAATTTGTCAACAAACGCATTGAATCAGAAATAAAATCAGGCAAAGAACGTGGCAAGACCGCAACCGCTGAAGAAATTTCAACATATAAAAACTCCCTCACAGATCAGACTCAAAAGTTTGTGAAGGCAATCAGGGATAAAGAGTTCTCTTTATTAAAAGACCGTTTGCACAGAGGGAATCCAGACTCTTTAAAATTGTTCACCGAGCTGACCGGGTTATCAACCAAAACCCAAAAAGAAACAGATGAGAGTATCCGTTCTCTTGACCCGGGAAAATACGACGCATGGATAAACGATAAGAAAACTGCTTATGAAGCGAAGGCAAAAGAAAAAGAAGCCGCGGCACAAGCGAAAGCCGAAAAGGATATGCTTTCCACCCATGTCCAATACAATGGGGAACGGATGTCATGGGGAAAGTATATCAAGACTCTTCTGAAGAATGGATTTACCTCTATTGAAAAAAAAGAGAACGGGCCTTTCAAATCATTGAAATTGCTTAAGCATGGTGGCGATGACGGCAGGACATTCAGCAGTGAAACATTCAAGAAAAAAGCGGAAATCGAATACATTGAAAAGATTGCTGACGCATATATAGAGAAAGAAATTGCCGAGGACATTGCCTCCGAGGATAAAGACCGGGCAGAAAATCCGGATAAATATATTTCCAAAGAACAAGAGGAACACCTGTTTGGGAAGAAGCCAGAGCCCGCAGGAACCGGAAAAGAAGGTAATAAACCAGCGACATTAAAAGATATCACCGAATCTAAATTACAAGTCGGAGATACTGTCCAATTTAAAAAGGCTTCACGCAGTCATAGTGTTGAAAACGCACATGTCATTGATGATATCTTGTCGAATGGTAAGATCGTTTTAGTTGGGAATAACAATCTCCCCTATCAACATGAATTTCATCGTGATGATTTTGAAAAAATAAAACCATCTAACTCAGAATCAACACCTGAGCCAACAGCCACAATAGAGGAGGTAAATGATGATCGGTCCAAAGAAGACGCCTACCGACCAGGAATACAAAACCTGGATCAAGAAGATGGTGAAACGGTTCCAGGAGGACGAGACGGAGTGCTGGCCGGCAATGTCGAACACGAAACAACAGAATATGATAACGTTCTGGGAATATCATCGTCCGAAGATGTACGCGGACCTGAAAAGCCAGGGTCTGTTGAAGGAGACGGCATACGTCCTGGAATGCAAGATGATGGAGGAGTGGGACGCACTGAGAGCAGCCGGGATGAACAGTTCGGACGCGAAGTTGCAAGCGGAACAGGACTGGATGATAATGGACCCGGAGGATTGGGACGAACCGGAGGAGCAGGAATACCCGGAGAGCCCGACAGAGTATTAGAAAACTATCACATTGAAGATCCAGAGGCGTTAATCGGCGGCACCCCTAAAGTAAGATTCAAGAAAAATAAAAAGGCCATTGAGGTTTTCAATGATGTCTCCAATGAAGGCCGCCGCCCAACAGCAGAAGAACGCGACGCCATGGCATCCTATATCGGATGGGGCTCTTTTGGCCAGGAGTTATTCCAGGGTACGTTTGAAAACCCAACCTATAAAGACGGCTGGGCCAACGAAGGCGAATGGCTAAGATCGCATCTTGGCAAGTCTGCCTGGGAATCCGCACAAAGGTCAATTACAAATGCTCACTATACGGACCCACCAACCGTATCGGCTATCTGGGACATTGTTAAGCAACTCGGGTTTAACGGTGGCCGTGTCCTTGAGCCTTCCATGGGGATTGGCAATTTCTTTGGGTTGATGCCAAAGGGCTTAAAATCAAACAGCGACTTGACCGGGATTGAACTGGATGAAACCACTTCAGGTATGGCAAAAATGTTATACCCGGAGGCGAACATCCAGCAAATGGGATACCAGGACAGTAAGACCGCAGATGGGTTTTATGACCTGGTGTTGGGCAACTGGCCGTTTGCAGCACAAGGCCCGGCAGATCGACGATACAACAAATATCATTTGACGCTGCATGACTACTTTTTCATAAAAGCCCTGGATCAGGTCCGGGAGGGCGGGCTTGTTGTCGGGATCACCGCCTCGGGCACCATGGACAAGGTGGGGAAAATAGCCCGACGCCAAATGGAAAAACGTGCGGACCTTGTTGCCGCCTTCCGTATGCCTGCCGGTGCGTTCCAGAAATATGCCGGGACAAAGGTCGTGGCCGACGTAATCATCCTCAAAAAACGGGCAAATGGCTCAACAGTAAATCATGACGCGGCCTGGCTTGACAACACCGTCCTTGGTAAATCAGCTGACGGAAAAGAGATCAAAGTAAACGAATACTGGACCCACAGGCCCGAAAACGTTCTCGGTAACATGACCATCGGCCACGGCACAACACAAGGCCGGGAGGGCATGATTGTTGAGCGCAAACATGGATATGAAGATGTATTGAGCAGCTTGGCAGAGCGCCTTCCGAAAAATATTATTACAAAACGTGGGCAAATTGACCATGTCAAATATATCACGAACAACACCACCGAGCGACAGAACAGTGTCACCATAAAAGACAACGGGCTCTACATCGTCAGGGGCGAACGGCTGGCAAGGCTTGACGATACATTAAAGTACAGCGTTAAAGATGAGAAAGAAACAGCGGCTCGTGAAGCCGAATTAAAATCCATGGTCAGAATCCGGGAGCGATACGGGAAACTACTTGACGCTGAACGCAACGGTGAAAAGACAGCAGAGAACCACAGGGCCATATTAAATCAGCTTTATAAAGCCTTCGTTAAAAAATACGGCAACATGAATGGTTCGTTTGCATTACAGCACTTTGTACGGGCAGGCGATCCGATGGCTCCTGCCATGGCCGCCCTGGAAAAAAACACCGGGACAAAAGAAAACCCCGTTTATGAACCGGCAAAGATATTCACCCAATCCACCCAGCGTCAAAAGGCCGAAATAAAGAACCCTTCTATATCCGATGCCTTTGTCATGACCCGGAATGAGGTTGCTCGGGTTGTTGACATTGAATCCATTGCAGAAAAAGCCGGAACAACGCCCGAGGCGGTCAAGGCTGAACTGATCAAAAAAGATGCTGTGTTTGAAACGCCTGCCGGAACGTTTGAGGTGAAAGATATCTACTTGTCCGGGAATGTGCGCGAAAAGCTAAGGGAGGCCAAAGCTGCAAAGGAAGACGGTCTTGATATGGACAGAAATATCAAGGCCCTGGAGGCCGTAATCCCGGACGATATCCCGTATTTTAATATCGAGGCAACCATGGGTGCAGCATGGATACCATCTGAAACATACAAGCAGTTTATAACTGAGACTGCAAACCTGCCAGATGCCAATGGTATTCATATCACGCCGTCGAATAATGGGTGGATCGTCAAGTTTGATGACGCCGGGCAGATTGATGGCCGCCAGGAAGTTAAAACCATTTGGTCAACACCCGGAGCCAGCTTCACAAAGATACTTAGATCAGCATTTACCGGACAGGTAATTACCATCAAAACAAAGGATGAGGATGGCAAAGAGTATGTTGACAAGGAAATGTCTACAGCGGCAAATGAAAAAGTGGGCGCCTTACGCGAGGCGTTAAAAGATTGGATTTGGAAAGATGTTGACCGGCGGGTGGACCTGGAGCAGCATTATAATGAAACCATGAACGCCTGGGCCACCCCTGCTTATGATGGTTCCTTTCTATCCTTTGACGGCATGATGTTGCAAAAAGGAGAGTCTGAGTTTAACCTGCGGAAACACCAGGTCAATGCTATATGGCGCGGTGTTGCCAATGGCCGGGGGTTGTATGCACATGAGGTCGGAACTGGCAAGACGTTCACGATTGGCGGTATTGCGGTTGAGTCCAGGCGTTACGGCCTGGCTAAAAAGCCGTTGATTCTTGGCCACAATGCAAACAGCGCCAGCGTTGCCGATGACATTCAAAGCATGTATCCGGGTGCAAAGGTTTTGTATATTGATAACCTAACGCCGAAAACAATTGATCAAAAATTGTATCAGATCGCCAATGATGATTGGGATGCCGTTGTCCTACCGCACTCTTTACTGGATCGCTTGACGCTTTCCAGAGAAACACTGGACCGCCTGGCCCAGGATGAAATCATGTCCCTGGAGGAAGAAGCCATAGCGTCAGCCGCAGAAGAAGGGTTTGACATTGAGAAAATACTGGATGATGAAGAAGCGTTAAGGAAAATCCGTGGCGCCACAACGGCAAAGGAAATGGTAAAGCAGCGGAACCGGATCATTCAGAATATTGAAAAACAGGCCCAGGCCGCAAGCCGGGAAGGCGCGATTCCATTTGAATCCCTTGGTATTGATATGCTTATCGTTGACGAGGTTCACGAATTTAAAAAGCCGCCACTGTCCACCAAGATGAAAGTGAAGGGGTTAAACACTACAGCATCAGGGCGCAGTATCGGGCTTAATTTCTTGGCATCCTATATCAAAGAACAGAACAACGGCAAAGGGGTTCATATTTTCACAGGAACGCCGATCACAAACACGTTGAACGAAATATACAATCACATGCGATATGTCATGTCGAGCGAAATGGAAAAGGCCGACGTGCTGTCCTGGGATTCCTGGTTCAATACCTTCGCTTCTGTTGAATCCGACATTGAACGGACATCGAGCGGGGAGTACGAAATGGTCTCAAGGCTATCAGGCTTTCACAATGTGTCCGAGCTTCGGAAATTTGCCGGGCAATATATGGATATTGTGTTTGCTGAAGATATGCCAGAGTTCGTGCCAAGAACAACCAAAAGCGGAAAGGATTTGCACAGCAATGACTTAACCGACGCAGAGCGGGAAGAACTGGTTAATGGCAGGGTAGATGAAGGCAGCCCATCCGGCAGACCGTATAAAAAGCTGGTGAACGAAGTCGCGGATATGTCCGAAGAACAGCGTGGTATCCTTCAAACGCTTGTTGCCCGCGCCAAGTCATATAAGGAGGCTTCCGGAAAAGAGCGCATGGAAATCAGGCTCTCCGGAGATCCCCGCAATCCGGTAATCATTGAAACAGATGCGGCCAAGGCCGGGTTTGATCCAAGACTATACGACAAGGAGTTGTCCGACCACCCACAGAATAAAATTAATAGGTGTGTCAACAATGTGTTGAAACATTACCAGGAGCATGAAAAAGCCAGCCAGGTTATTTTCATGGAGAAGGGCTACAACGATCAGGCAACCCGGTCAAAACGTGATGATGCCGGAGAGAAGGCCTCTTTCAAGGTGGATACATTCAACGCAGCTCAAGATTTGAAGAGAAAACTTATCGAAGGGGGCATACCGGCAGGACAGATCGCCATTGTCAATGGGTCGGTTGACAAAAAGAAACGCATGGAAATTGCCAACAAGGTCAATTCAGGTGAGGTCCGGGTGGTGATTGGGCTCACCTCGACTCTGGGTACCGGGACGAATATGCAGGAAAATTTAAGGGCAATGCACCACCTTGACGCCCCATGGATGCCGGGTGAATTGGAACAGCGTAATGGCAGGGGGCATCGTCAGGGGAACCGGTGGAACACCGTCCTTGAATATCGCTATATCACGGAAAGCATAGACGCCAGGCGCTGGCAGGTATTGGCCAAGAAACAAAAAATGATCACTGATTTTTTGAAGGCCAAAGAGGGAGTCCGGTCCATTGAAGGGGATGCCGTTGACCTGGGCAGCAGTGATTTGGATGAGATCAACTCTTCATTTTCCGAAGCAGCCGGGGATGCCAGGATTTTAATCCGTGAAAAGTTGAAAAAAGATATTGAGAAGCTGGAAAGGAAAGAACGAACACATAGCCAGGGGGTTGTTGATGCAAAGAACAGGATAAAGGATATCGAAGGAAGGAGGCTGCCAAATCTTAAAGACAAGGCCAATGGCCTGAAATCCGATATCGAGCATTATCAATCCGCATCAAAAGAACCGTGGGCTATTACGATTTACGGCAAAAAATATACCAAGCGGCAGGAAGCCAATGTGGCATTTGAAAAACTGTCGTTGAAGTTATCCACCCGTAATCTGCGTATTTCAGACAAGAAAAAGGCTGGGTCATATCGCGGGTTTGATATCATGGTATCCGGGTCAGTTGGGAATGGGAATACATACTCCATGGAGCGAGACTTGTCATACCCGATAAAGCCTTCGACAGGTAGTATTGATTTTTTAACGAGAAGCTTCCCCAGCATGTTGGACAATACCATGGGGCAGGTTGAAGAAGAGACCAGTGCCTTGGATAAATTCAAACAAGTTGCCAAAGAGCCATTTGCCCAGGAAAAGGCATTGCAGAGCAAAAAAGACTCGTTGGACCAGCTTGAACGGGATCTGGAAAGCAACCCGGATGCCCCTCCGTCATGGTTGGCCCAGGGCGCACCGGTTGGCACTGATGTTTATTATAAGGGCGAGAAATGGGAGGTGGACGGGCACCGTAAGGGCGAACACGGGCATTATGTCATTATCAAGCAGGGCGAGAACCAGGAAGTTGTTGATTACCTGGAGGTTATGGATGAGAATAACATGCCTGTTTATGAAACTCTTGACGGGGACTCTGGCGCAAAATATTCCACAAGCACAGATGCGACTGCCAAACCTCAAGACCAAGGTATATCACAAATAGACAAAGCCACAGGCCAAGGCATAACCATTGACCAGATTAAATCACAATACAAAAACCAGCAGATCACCACCAATCCAGACGGAACACTGTCAATTCTATTCACAAATGGCAAGGGCATCCGTGTGAAGACCGTTGACCACATCGGCGGTGATGATATCCGCTTTGCCATGGAATCAGGCAGAATGGATAAGAGAGGTGTTATTCTTGGGAAATACCAAGATGGTACAGTGACAATAAACAAAACAGTGGCCAACATGGAAACAGCCATCCATGAAAACGTTCACGCGCTCAAAGCCCTTGGCATGATTACCCAGGCAGACGAAAAAACGCTCAATAATCTTACAAAGCTGTTGCAGTCTCAGAAAAAATACCGGTATGAGATCCAGGAAGACATGGAAGAGAACCAGGCAAATACCCTGGCTCAACTTATTGCTGATAGGGCAAATTACCGGGAAGGTTCCAACGTTCACGCGCTAATCCAGAAAATTGCGGACTTCTTTGACGCACTATTTCACATTGGTCGGCAGTCTGCCAGGAAGCTGGCCCTGGAGTATGAGAGTGGGGCAATTTACAGTCGTAATAAGATTAATTTTTACTTTCCGGTCGGCACAGATGGTCGTAAATGGGAAGAAAAATTCAGGGAGTATGTAAAAAAGGTACATGGGGCAGAAAAAACACCTGATCGTGTCATGTCAAAAGAAGAATCAGATTTATGGCATAAGGACTGGGAAGCATTTTCCAGGCTCAGGGGTTATTCAGAATCTGAGATATTAGATTTTAAAAAATACATTTCTTTGAAAGAAGAAGGTTCAAAATACGGTTTATCTGAAGACGATATTTTCAGTATCGACGCTGATGCTTCAGGTTTTTTTGACTTTGACACATATTCTTCCACCACGGATGACCAGGCAGAAAGCACACCTCGCTTCCAAGCGGCAGGAAACACTGACAGTGAAGCATTTAAAAAATGGTTCGGGAAATCAGTCGGAAAAACAAAAGACGGGAAACCAGTTGTTTTTTATCACGGCACTCCGAATCAGTTTACAGTTTTTGAGGATCGGGCCGGGCAGTCCACGACGCACACCGCGTCAGGGCTTGGCCACTTTTTCACAATGGATAAAGCCTACGCAAAGGGGTCCGGGAATGTAATGCAGGTTTATCTAAAAATGGAAAAGCCATACATGATGTCCCTTGACGAGGCTCAGAGCTTTGACACGGTCACTGACGCTGTGGTCAAAAAGCGCAGACTAAAGTTGAAAGGGTATGACTCAGTCATTATCACAGTACCTGGGGCCATGCCGATGATTGTCGTTTTCAACCCGAACCAGATCAAGTCAGTGGCGAACCAGGGGGCATGGAACCCTGACAATCCGGATATCAGGTATTCCGCATCATCAGATGCCGCGACCATGAAAGAGCATGTCAGCGCCTACAATCAAATTGCAGCAGGCCTTAAAAACGTCATTAGCAACCGTAAGAACAAAGGACAGAATTATAAGCAGGACATCGGTGTTCTTGAAAATACCCTGGGGCTCATGTCCCATTATTCCGAAAAAATTCCTGCCATGAAACGCACATTCGATGAATTGATGAAACGGCCAGAATGGAAGTTTGAAAAAGAGAATGAGCTTTCAAAGAACGGTGAAGAATCAATGATCGGCACCATGGAGGATTTAAAAAAGCACAACAAGGTCTCATATGATATCTTAAAAGATTATCTAATTGACAATGATATAAATCAGGTCGGGGCTGTTATTTTCCAGGCTGAAGATGGGACATGGACAATAAAATCCGAGAAAGACAAGAAAACAGGAAAGAGAACAGTTTTAGAAGAAGGCATTGCAACAAAGCAAGAGGCCCGTGCTTTGGTAATTGAATATGAAGTTGATGCATATCCAGACCCATCCGGCAGCGGTGCTCTCCGGGCGTTCCGCACTCTGACATCTAACCTCCATGATTTTTATGCTGAATCCTGGGAAGCAATCATTAAAGATTATGAAGATCGTGGTTTGACGTTGCCTCAAGTTGTTACGAAAACAAAATCAGGTGACGTCAGGATAGACTTGAAAGTTGCTCTTGCACAAATGGGAGACAGGTCTTCATATTATTTTCCCAGGCAACGATCAAATGGAGACTGGCAGGTATACGGGAAAAAGCAAGGCGGGAATGATTTTGTTGACTACAGGGATAATAAAGTTACCGCTGATTATCTTGCCGGGAAAATGAAGGCCAAGGGATATGATGTCGAGGTAAAGAAAATCGGCAGCATGTCTGAAGATGTTTACCAGAGCGTCAAGAATATCCTGGCTACGCAGGCCATGGTTAACCAGGCGTTGAACGAAACAAAACTCGATGCGAAACAAAGGACGCTTGAAGACATAGGATTATCCGGGGAGTGGAGAGGGCAAGATTATTTTATACCCAACGACGGTGTTTACGAATGGTCGTCTTCTGTTCTCAAAGACCTTGGCGGAAGGGAATATTCCGACCACGGGAGAGACGGCAGGTCATGGTCGCCAGGGTATTGGTTTGAGAAGGCCCCAACAGATATCGAGGAACTTGTCACCAACGCACTGTATATCTCCCGCGGGCATGAGACTGATATCTCGTTTGAAATATCACAAAGCCTGGCCAACCAGCTATCGGATACATTGCGTGCCAGGGGTAGCCGGGCCAGGATGATCGCCAGGTCTGATGCAGTAGGTAAAGATGTTCAAATCGGATATGAAACAGACCCTGTGAGCGCCATTGCCCAGGCCGTTAACTCAGCCGCAGGCGGATATGCCAAACAGCAGGTGGCCATGAACACATCAAAGGCCATTACCGGGCAACATTATACCTGGGAAGAATGGCAGAAACAGCACCAGGATTATGACGCCATTGTCAATGCTGAGGACGAGTTGTCTGCATTGACAAAAAACTCAGAGACGGAAGAAGAAAGAATTGCAGATATTGATCGTGAGATAAAAGATTTACACAGAGAGGCGGCAGGCGTTGCCACTGAGTCAGAAAAGGCAAGGCAAGATCGACTTTTCCGGATCGGTAAATTGTTCCGGGAAAAAGAGAAGATCCGAAAATGGGAAGATGACAAGCAGGCCGCAAAAATGCATCAGGCGATTGCTCGGTTAAGAAGCAATATCCATAAAGAATACCGGCAGTATATCCAGGACAACATGCTTGACCCTAAAAAGCAGAAAAGAGCCTATACCGACGCTGTGAACGCAGTGGAGAATGTCCTTAAAAATGACGAGGCCGGGGATCGGGTGATTAACACGCTGAAAGGTTTGGCGTCTGTTTGGTTCTTAGGTGGCCGGTTATCATCCGCCGCAATCAACCTCACGGCCATGGGGACAACGGTTCCGGCTGCAATGGATGCTTATGGCGGGATACCCCTGCAAAGAACGATGAAACATATTGCCAAAGCCGGGAAAGCGTATGCGTCTTTTGTGACCGGCAAAGGGAATGTCTCTCAAGCAGATCGGCTGATCCTTGAAGAGATTTTTTCCCGTGGCTGGGTAGCGGCTCAGTTGAACATGGAAACAGTTAATGCTCTGAAATCCGGCCCGGCAAAGAAATACGGCAGAGTTGTTGAACTACTCATGACCCCCTTCAAGCTCACAGAGGAGTTCAACCGTGGAACGACAATCCTTGCCGCATACAAAGGGGTCATGGCAGAGAATCCTGGTATGAGCCGGGAGGATGCGTTGGCAAAAGCCAAAAAAGTGTCCGACCGTGCCCATGGCATTTATGGTGTTGAAAACCAACCTGCGTTATTGAGGAAGGGCCGGGGGCTGCGGGCAGCATCGGCCATGTATATTTTCCAGACATACATGCACAATTATCTGACAACGCTGGCGTATATGATCGGCAGAAAACAAGCCAAAGCTGCAACATATATGATTCTTTCACCGATGGTATTCGGCGGCGCTGCCAGTTCACTACTGATGCCTGCAATCAAAATGATTTTTAAAGCACTGGACGAAGATGATCCGGAAGAGAAAATTTACCAGATTGCAGAAGAATTGTTTGGAGGAACAGGTGGTGATATAGCCCGCTATGGACTTCCGGGCCTGGCCGGTGTAAGCTTCAAAGGATCACTTGCACCTAATATGCCGGACTTCCAGGAGCAATTGGATGCCCTGGGGCCAATCGGCGGCATGATGCGCAATATTTATGACGGGGCAGTGAATATTACCAATGGCGATTACCTTAAAGGGATTGAAAAAATAAGTCCACTTGTCATTGGCAACGTAGCCAAAGCCTATAGGGAATCTACCCAGGGCGTGACCACCCGGGCGGGTGACCCCGTCTTTTTTGGCAACAAGCAGATTAAAGGTGATTTTGGCACCGGGTTAATGCGGGCTGCAGGCATGAACCCGACCAAGATATCAAAGCCAAGGGAAGTACAATGGCATGAGACGGAGCTAAAACAGCAATATGCTGAACGGAAACGGAATATTTACAGTAGGATTATCCGGTATCATGCACAGCCTGGCTCAGAGAAAAATCCGGATGAGTGGAAAGAAATAATTATGGATATTAAAGAATTTAATGCCAGGGTCAAAAGCAATGGCTTTAATGATGTTGTGCCACTTATTACACACAAAACGATTAAAGCAAGAGTAAAGAGGGCATTCAGGCCCAACAAGCGTGAACGTTTACGCGACGACATGTAATTTTAATGATAAAAGGGATTTAGAAATGATAAAATCACCAGTTTCAGTGTCACTTAATACTTCAACTTATGCCGCTGTGACGCTTGGCGCGTCTGCCGCATATGGATTTACTGTTCATGCAGTTAACAGCTCTGGCGAAATTTTACCTTTTTATTTTGCAACAAATTCTTCCGGAACAGATGGTGCATTATGCCCAAGCATGGGCATGGGTTGGCCTGAGTATTATAATGCCGGGGAGACTGTAATGTACGCAAAAGCGTATGGAGAAGCATCCACTTTGGTACTGCGGCCTGGTAAATTTGTTCAAAAATAAAAAAAGGTGCCAACAATGCTTTTAACAGTGGATAACACAAAACTATCAACTGGCATGTTCGGGATCGGTGAGTTAAGTTTATATCCTATTCAATCAGGCCCAGCACCAGCGTTTACATTTTCGGTCATAAGCACGCAAACTATATCAGGACTACTATCAACCAAGGCTGGGACGAGCGTAATTGTCAATTGGGGGGATGGGACAAGCAACACCTATTCTGGTACAGATCAGGCTTATTCTAAAGATTATGGTTCGGTTGGGAACAGAACAGTGGTATTTACATCTGGATCAGATAAGCTGACCAAGTTTACAATGACCCAAACTGAGGCTAATATATCGTTTGACTTGTCGCAGTTGCCGAGAGGGTTAACTTATTTAATATGTGCAGGTTATAATACAATAACAGGCAACTTATCATCGCTTCCTGCTGTATTAACTTATTTCACCTGCACAGGTTATAATACAATAACAGGCAACTTGTCATCGCTTCCTGCTGTATTAACTTCTTTCA
>CAZIJP010000049.1:0-17053 GCA_964539615.1 uncultured bacterium | reverse complement strand
ATTTGTGTAATATTCTTCTTATACTTGGTCTTTCAGCGGTAATTCGCCCGATTCCAGTGGCAAAATCCATGCGTAACAATGATATTCCCTTTAGCCTTCTTGCGGCATTGATGGTCTTTATTCTGGGAAATGATGTCCTGATAGATCATTCTACAATGGGAAATGTTCTGACTCAGTCTGATGCCTTAACACTGTTGGCATTTTTTATCATTTTCCTTACCTATACGTTTAAAAGCGCTCAACAAACGCCGGTTGATGAGAACATCAACGCACTTCCCATGTGGAAAACCCTTCTATGGATTTCCATAGGACTTGGAGGATTGTTTTTCGGAGGAAAAATACTGGTCGACAATGCCGTAGAACTGGCGCGTCTTATCGGTATTACCGAGAAAGTGATCGGTCTGACGATCATCGCAGTCGGCACATCACTGCCGGAACTTGCCACGTCAGCCGTCGCGGCCTACAAGAAAAAGGCGGATATCGCAATTGGTAATGTGGTCGGTTCCAATATATTCAACATTTTTTTCGTAATGGGTATTACCCCGCTTATTCGTAATGTACCACTTGGTACTTCTGCAAACTTTGATTTGTATGCTGTTCTTTTTGCAACGGTTCTTCTCTTTGTGACAGCCCCGCTTATCGGCAAAAAGAAGTGGGCCATATCCACCGGCATATTATTCTTACTGCTGTATGCCCTCTATGTTACTATATTGATTATCAAATAAATACCCCTCAGGAGAACCATGAAAAAAGCTCTTATCATCGGCGCATCATCGGGCATAGGCAAAGCCTTATCTGTCCAGCTTGCAAAAGAAGGTTATCTTGTCGGGATAACAGGAAGAAGGAAAGATTTGCTCGATGAAATTGCCGCTACAGCCCCCGATCATTTCATTGTCAGCGCTTTCGATATTACCGATGAGGGTGTTGTTGGGTACCTGGATGAAATCATGTCTCGCTTAAAGGGCATCGATCTAATGATCATCAGTTCCGGATGGGGAAAAGAAAATCCCGAATTACTACCCGAGGTCGAACGACAAACAATTGCCGTCAATGTACAAGGATTTACCGCTTGCATGCTTTGGGGTTTTACGTATATGAACAAACACGGTGGCGGTCATCTTGCCGGCATTAGTTCTATCGCCGGATTACGGGGAAGCCGTTATGCGCCGTCATACGGAGCAACAAAGGCTTATCAGATAAATTTCATGGAAGGTCTTTGGTTTAAGGCCAAAAACGAGAAACTTCCGATCACGGTCACCGATATTCGACCGGGATTTGTGGATACGGCAATGGCACAGGGCAACGGCGTGTTTTGGGCCGCTTCAGCAGAAAAGGCCGCATCACAGATCATAAAAGCCCTAAAACAAAAGAAAAAATATGCCTATATAACAAAACGCTGGTCGTTGATCGCATGGCTCTTGAACTGCTTACCGTCGTGGATAGCAGCTAAATTTTAAAAATAATGTAAAGCCTACTTGACATTTATAAAATAATGAGTATACTTCCCGTGTAAAGCTTGCTTTACATAAAAAACGGAGGTAGGTATGAAAAAAACTATGCGAATTGGTATTGCCGGTATGAGCAGTTTACTGTTGGCCCTTGTAGGGAAATTATTTTTTCACGAATATTTTTGGGATGAATTCTTGTCAGGATTATTTCTAGGATTGTCATTAGTATTCAATACATATTTTTTACTCCATATAAAAGATATACTCCCGAAAAAAGTTTAAGATATTGATAAGGAGGTTGAAATGAGGATCAGGCAATGCACTGTTTCGGACAGCGGGGCGATAGATACGCTCATGCGTCAATTAATTTCACTCACCGGCGATGATTTCTGCACCGATGTGGCCAAAATTACAGCACAACTTGAGCACATTTTACGTAATAATGATCGTTATGATGTGTTTGTTGCCGAAGATGATAACGGCCGTCCTGTCGGTTTTATTTCAGTCGTTTATTACCAGAGTTTTTATCATCAAAACGGATCGGCGCTTGTGAATGAACTTGTTGTCAGCGCTTCTGCCCGAGGTGAAGGGATCGGCGCTGCACTGCTTAAGCGCGCAATCACTGCGGCAGAAGAACGTACTATGGATGAGATCGAGGTCGGTGTTGTCTCGAATAACACCGACGCGGTCCGATTTTACAGAAAGAATGGTTTCGTTGATGAAAGCCTGCTCTTAGGAAAAGAGCTCTGCCAATAAGTAACCCCGTCTGCGCGGGGTTACTATAATTCATTTTTTTAAAACAATTTTTTTATAGGACTATCTTTTTTTATAAGATCTTTTATCTGTGAAAACGGAAGAAAAGCCTCTGACGGTCCCACAACATATGGAGACGCTTCATATGCATTATAATGAAAATAAATACCAGCTTTAGTAACTGAGAAATTATTGTTCGGTGCGATGCGGTCGTCATAAAAACCTGCATCGGTCAAGCGCGTTATCGATGCGTCCATATCGATCAACGGCTGTAAGATCGTTTGGGTTATCATATCGGTAAGCTTGTCGGTACTGCCCGCGACAAAAATATCATCAAACGTCAGTTTTCTGCCATTCACTATATCAATGACCAAATATGACGTGCTTCCGTTTGGATGCGCACCTCCGGCAAATGAATATTGATCGATCGAAAGCGTTACCAGGCCGTATCCGTTGAATACGATCGACATACCCTGCTCCAACACCCATTCGGCAAAAGGATATCCTTCTTTTTTCAGTTCTTCATAATTCGATTCCATTTCGATGAAACCGCTTTGAAAATCTTTTACGAATACAGCCGCACTTTCCGGCAGGTTCGATCGGCAAAAATCACCAAAATACGCTTTCATGATCAAAGCGTTCAGAGATTTTGGTGTAGCGCCGTTCGGATTGACCGTCGGTTCAAGATACTGAAGGTTTACTGTGCAAACGGGTTTTGCCGGATCATTGAACAAATGTTTTATGACCTCAATACGACGCACGGTAAACCGTATGACATTATCTGCATAGGTTGCAATGATCGGCAGCTTGATTTTCCCGTCAGGACTGGACCATGTACCTGCCAAACCGGTATCGCTATACGTTACAAGCATTTTACCGGTCACGACCTCACCGTCATACTCCTCTACGGAATATGATGCATCCGGATTCATCTCCCCGCTGATTGTCAGCGGGATTCCGATCTTTTCATAATAGTATGATCCCGACATTGATGTATCGCTTGAAATAAGATCGAACACTACCGGAGAACCGCCGATCGTACCTTTGAGATGTTCGCTGACGATCTCTCTGCCGCAGACCGGAATGATACCAACAATAATGCAGATGATCAGCAAAAGTTTGTTCACAACGATTCTCCTTTACGAATGGTATTGTTACAGGAGCACTGCGGTCATTTCGATCTCAACAAGCGCGCCCATCGGTAATGCAGCAACCTGATACGTGCTACGAGCAGGCGGTTCTGTCGGGAAATAGGTCGCATATACTTCATTGAACGCTTTGAAATTGGCAATATCACTCAAAAATACCGATGTCTTCACGGCATGCTGCATGTCGGTACCGGCGGCATCTAATACTGCTTTAAGATTCTCACACACCTGTTTTGTCTGTTCGGTTATCCCACCTTCAGCAAAGACTCCGGTCTTCGGATCGATAGGAAGCTGGCCTGAAGTAAACACAAAACCATTCACTTTTATAGCCTGACTGTAGGGGCCGATCGCTTTCGGGGCAAGTTCAGTGCTTATGATCTGTCTCATCGTAAACCTCCTTGATTTTTGCAAAATCGCTTTTTACCAAAGCAAAAAGCATTGTATCATGAAACCTCTGTTTGAAAAAATACTTCTGCCGAAAAATACCCTCGCGTAAAAATCCCAATTTTCCCAGTAATATCTGTGAAGCGTTATTTGCGGTCAAACACTCAGCTTCAATTCGGTTGATACCGCACGCAAACACGTATTTGATCATGGCATGCGATGCCTCGGTCATAAATCCTTTATTCCAGTAATCCTTTGAGATCAGAAACGAGAATTTGATGGTTCTGTTTTTCTCGTTCAAAGAATGAAACCCTGCATTACCGATCACAATGCCGTCTTTTTTATGCTCCAACGCCCATTCATATGGCCCGTCTTCGGACACATGCGTTGCCATCGCTATATAGCGAAGCGTATCATCCTGATGCATATGCGGATACCATGAAAGGTGCTCGCATACAGCCGGATCAGACATATACGTGAACATGGCGGGCGCATCGGAAAATTTTATCTGCCGCAACAACAGATGCTTTGTGTCCATTTCAGGCAACGGCATCGAAAGTTCTATCTTCACCGTTTCTCCTTTGGGATATACCGGTCTTTTTCGCTGTAGATGCATCCGCAATACTGCTGGCGGTACATACTCATCGATTTAGATGTATCTACTCCATAACGCCATCCTTCACGAAAATCACGATAGTAAAATTGAATGCCGAATCGTTCGGCAGCTTGTTCTCCCGCTATTCGAATCAGGTCATGATTTTGGAATTTCGAGTATAAAAGAGAGGAAGTAAACGCACGGAACCCCGCTTCTTTCGCGTAGCGGGCAGTTTCTTCCATACGCATGTCATAACATGCTATACATCGTTCTGTTTCATGATATGCAGTTTTTCTCAAGAAATCTTCAAGCGCATAATCATCATGCGATACGAGCGGTAACGACTCTGATGACATGTAGCGAATGACCTCTTCATAGCGTTTCATATATTCTGTATAGGGATGAATATTGGGATTGTACCAAAAACCGTGGATCGACATGCCTTCTTCCCGCAATGTCTTGATACAGTACAAAGAACACGGAGCACAGCAGATATGCAGAAGAATATCTTTTTCAGTCATAGATCAAGCGATTGCGAACCGTTTCCGTCGGTTGAATATGTTTTCCCAAGGTATTTATAGGCCATTGCCGTGGCTTTGCGTCCGCGGGACGTGCGTTCAAGATATCCCAACCGCACAAGGAAGGGTTCATACACATCTTCTATCGTATCGCGCTCTTCACTTAAAACCATGGCAAGCGTATCAAGCCCTACCGGACCGCCGTTGAAACGGTCGATTAAAATACTGAGAATACGTTGATCCATTCGATCCAGGCCGTCATGATCGATATGTAACAAAGCAAAGGTTTGCTCAAGTAACGCCGTATCAATGATGCCGTTGTTCTTGACCTGCGCAAAATCACGCACCCGCTTGAGTATCCTGTTGGCAACACGGGGAGTAAATCGTGCCCGTTGAGCAATTGTCAGCGCACATTCATCATTGATGTTTACACCGAGAATACGAGCCGACCGTGTGACGATCTGCGCCAATTCTTCATACGTATAAAATTCCAACCGCTCGATGATACCGAATCGATCACGAAGCGGTGATGTGAGTAATCCGGCGCGAGTCGTCGCTCCTACAAGCGTGAACGGCTGCAGCGGGATACGGATATTCTTGGCCGCCGGTCCTTTACCAATAATGAGATCGAGCTCAAAATCTTCCATTGCGGAATACAGCACTTCCTCAACGCTGCGGTTCATACGGTGGATCTCATCGATGAACAACACGTCATGTGCCTCAAGATTGGTAAGAATGGAGGCAAGGTCACCGGGTTTGGTGATGATCGGACCGGATGTTATTTTGATGTTAACGCCCATTTCATGAGCGATGATAAAAGCAAGCGTTGTCTTTCCGAGCCCCGGAGGCCCGTATAATAAAGTATGGTCAAACGGATCATTGCGCATACGCGCAGCTTCGATATAAATGGTAAGTTTTTCCCGCAATTCTTTTTGCCCGATAAAATCATCGAGTTTACGGGGGCGGAGACTTGTTTCAACTTCAGAATCTTCGGCTCGTACCGTAGGATCTAGAAATCGGTCGTCCATAGTGTTCCTAACCCATCATTTGTAATGCCTGGCGAATGACCGCCTCGGCCGGTAATGTTCGGTCTTGCTGCATGACACGCCCTACTACATCACGCACGATCGGCGGAGAAAATCCGAGACTGATAAGGGCATCAATGGCATCAGTTTGTGCCGTATTGGTTTGAGCTGCAACAGTCGGAGTAAATGTCTCGAATTTATCTTTTAATTCCACGATGATACGTTCCGCAGTCTTTTTCCCGATCCCTGATATCGATGAAAGATACGCCAGATCTCCGTTTTGTACAGCACGGGCGAATGCTCCGGGATCGGTCTGGCCCATGACCTTTAAAGCGGTCTTCGGACCCATGCCGGACATGGATATGAGTATTATAAAAAATGCTTTGTCTTCTTGTGTTATGAACCCGAACAACGCTTCGCCGTCTTCTCTGAAATGATGATAGATAAACAGTTTTATCTCATTGCCGATATCCGGCAACCGAGACGTGGTGCTTGATGAAATCCCCGCTTCGTAACCAACCCCGCCGACATCAATGATAACTTTTTCATCATCTTTATAGGCAATAAAACCATTAAGATAGGCGATCACAAGCTCACCATCCGATAACTGTTGATATGACACACCGCTGCTGCCAATGCATCATAGGCATCGAGCGGAATATCACGTTTTTCTGCGCCTGTAAGTATTTGCACCATGCGTGCCACCTGCTCCTTGCCTGCAGTACCGGTACCGGTCAGCGCTTGTTTTATCTGTTTAGGAGTATAATGGTAGACAGGAATGCCTGCAAGAGCAAACACCACCACAAGCACGCCACGCATTTCGCCAACCTTTATACCTGACCGTATATTATTGACAAAAAACAATTCTTCTATCGAGGCCATGTCGGGTTTATGCAATTCACAGAGATTTTTCACGGTATTGAACACAGTGAGAAGTTTAGCTTCCAGTGTTGGCGCTTCTTCAGTACGGATCACCCCGAACTCAACAACCGAAAGCCTGGAACCAAGCTGTTCGGCGATACCGAAACCGGTTTTATTGAATCCGGGGTCGATCCCGATTACCTTCATTATTCTTCGGCTATTTTTGAAGCGATCTCGTCTGAAATATCGGCATTGGTATACACGTTCTGCACATCATCGTTGTCTTCGAGAAGATCCTGAAGTTTCATCATTTTACGTGCGCCGTCTTCAGTAAGTTCAACATAGGTCTTGGGAACCATAGTAAATGACGAATCATTGGGTTCATAGCCTTTTTCTTTTAATCCGTTGACGACCGTATAAAGATCGCCCGGCTCGCAATAAACGCCGAAATCATCGCCTTCATCCTGGATGTCGGTGACCGGTAGCTCTAAAGCATCATCGGTAAGTTTATCTTCGGTCGCAGTTTCTTTTGATATGAGAATAAGACCTTTACGGTCAAACATAAACGATACGCATCCGTTTTCGCCAAGGTTGCCGTTGCCGCGCTGCATGATATGACGAATCTCGGCTACAACACGGTTCTTATTATCCGTGGTCACTTCGATGACAACTGCCACGCCGCCCGGGCCGTAGCCCTCATAGGTGATCTCTTCATAGCTTACGCCTTCAAGTTCGCCCGTACCTTTTTTAATAGCACGGTCGATATTATCCTTAGGCATGTTAGCAGCCTTTGCTTTGTCGATCGCAAGGCGTAAACGCGGATTACTGTCAGGATCGCCGCCGCCTAAACGGGCTCCTATCGAGATTTCTTTGATGATGCGCGTAAACACTCTTCCGCGAGCTGCATCCGCTTTTCCCTTTTTATGCTTAATCGTGCTCCACTTATTATGTCCTGACATAAAAACCTCCTATTTATGAGCTTTCGAACCAGACTATACCACAGAACAAACCTATTGTAAAATATTTTTTTTAGAGTATCATTGCTTCGTTTTCCGCAACAACATCCATTTTTTACCGTATCACGTTATACTGACCGAAAGGAGTCTGTTATGACAAAAAAGATCCTCACGTTTGCGGCAGTAATACTGGCGCCCTTCATTATTGTTGCGCTTGATTTTCCGCCGACACCTCAACGCCCCGTGGCTGATATAATCCATGGCACGGTAGTCATCGACCCTTATCGATGGCTTGAAAACATGAATGCACCTGAAGTCCAAGAGTGGATAACGTCTCAGGAAACATTCACTCATACTACATTGAAAGATATGCCGCAACAGAAATGGCTGAAAGAACAATTCAATGTTTTGTGGCGGTATGATGATGCAACCATTCCCAAACCGGTTTATACAGGAACCCGTGTATTTTACTACACACAAAAGAAAGATCAAAATCACCGGGTGTACTGCACAAAAGCAGATAAAAATGCTCCGGAAGAAGTACTGATCGACCCGAATACATGGCCGATCGGAGACACACTGGAATTTGCCGAACCATCACGCGACGGTACCTATGTTGCATTCGGCAAAGCACAGGGTGGCGATGAATCGCCTATACTGTATGTGATGCATGTGCCTACCCAAAAGATATTGCCCGACACTGTTCTGGGATGGCGGCAGTATATGACCGACTGGCTGCCTGACGGAAGCGGATTTTACTACAATGCAAATCCGTTAAAAGGTACGGTGCCCGATGGCGATGAAACGTATTGGGATACCGTGTATCTTCATACATTGGGTACGCTTTCTACCGAAGATAAAAAGATCTGGTCGTCTGCGACCGTTAAAGAACATTATAACTGGGTATCGATCAGTGAAGACGGCCTTTATGAGATTTTCGGAAAAGGCATATTCTATGCACAGGAATATTATATTCGAAAGACCGGCGACCCGAATCAGCCCAAAGCCTTCATAACAGGATTTGATGCGAGTTACTCCTGCTTCATTGTTAGCGGCAAATTGTATATCACGACAAATTCCGGAGCGCCACGCTGGAAAGTGTATGTCACCGATGCCGAAAAACCCGGCAAAGAGAATTGGAAAGAATTTCTACCCGAATCGAATGATGTGCTGGAAAGTTTTAAGGCAATAGACGGCGTGATGTATGCTACCTATTCCCACAATGCGTATACGGTGATAAAGGCCTATAGACCCGACGGAACATTTATAAAAAACGTCACCCTTCCCGCGGTAGGCACAGCCTCAATTTCCGGCTGGTGGTCTAAACCGGGGGCAAAGATCACCTTCTCCGCATTATCGGTTCAATCTACTACGTATAGCTATGACCTCAAAAACGACACATTGACCGTTATAAAAAAACCGGGCGTGAAATTGGACACGCGTGATCTCGTCACTGAGCAAGTATGGTACACATCAAAAGACGGCACAAAGATTCCGATGTTTTTATTATATGATAAAAAAATGAAAAGGACTGGCGCTAATCCCGTCTTTCTGAGCGGTTACGGCGGCTTTAATTCGCCCGCCACATCAGAATTCTCATCATTAAAGTATTTGTGGGTTCAAGCGGGAGGCATCATCGCGCTCCCGTGCATTCGAGGTGGATCAGAATTTGGCGAGCAATGGCACATCGACGGCATGCTTGATAAAAAACAAAATGTTTTCGATGATTTTATTGCAGCTGCCGAATGGCTCATTGCACAAAAATATACTTCTCCCGCTCATCTTGCGATCGAAGGCGGCAGTAACGGCGGACTTCTCGTAGGTGCCATGATGGTTCAACGGCCAGAATTATTCAAAGCGGTACTATGTGAAGTGCCTTTATTGGATATGGTGCGCTATCACAAATTCGGATATGCTAATATTTGGGCGGAAGAATATGGCAGCGCGGAAGATCCCGCACAATTTGCTTATATCCTGAAATATTCCCCGTATCACAACATCAAAGAAAAAACAAAATATCCAGCGATTCTCTTTTCAGCCTCGGCAAATGATGCCCGCACTGCACCGCTCCATGCCATGAAAATGACGGCAGCTCTTCAAAAGGCATCAATCTCGGAAAATCCGATCATGCTACTTGTAAATAAAAGCTCCGGTCACGGCGGCGGCTCAACACTTGAGCAGCAGATCGATCAATTCTCATTTGAATACGGCTTTCTGATGTACGAACTTGGTATGCAGCCCCCAACGAAGTAGTCAATTTCGACACGGGGCACAATACTGTACCCCTTTTTTTCGATGGTTTATTCAATATGCGTTTTCATGAACGAACGCAATCGTCCAGAAACAGTTATTTAGAGTGGAGAAAGAATTTCAATATACTGAACGCCATAGAATCCCGTTCATAATGAATAGACATATAATCAGCAACTTTCTCAAATAAGGAATCAATATTCGTTATGTGTAATTTCTGATAAATATTGAACAGATGTTTTTTTAGCGTGCCTTCTGCGATATCCATCGCAGAAAGGATCTCCTTACGTCCAAAACCCTTTAACAACATTTCGATTATTACTTTCTCTTTGCTTGTCAGGTCATAGTGTAAATAAAATTTACTGTCGGGTAATAATGAATCGGCGATCACATCCAACAACGGGATAAGTGAAATAAGATAATACATGGAATCATTATTTTTTATAAAAGCGCTGACCGTCATGATCACATCGATAACGGTATTCTCGGTAGATTTACACTGGGTCAGTAATTGCATCGGCATAGTACCCGGAATATGAGTTTTGATTTTCGCAGTGATCTTATCAAATTCTTTATGGGGGAAAAACAATTGTAGTGAACATTGTTTGACCGAGTCACATCCGAATAGTTTCCCTCCTGTTGCGTTCATATATTCTATGTTAAACTCTGCATCACATTGGCATACTACCACCGGTAACATAGACACAAGCCGTTCATATTTTTCTTTTTGTAAACGCAGCAATTCCTTATTTACTTTCAAAATCTCTTCAGCAGTTTTCATTTCGGTAATATCGGTCACAATACCCTCAATAGCGATCGGCTGGTCTTTATCATCACGTATCAAAACATTTCGTTGATGAAGCCATCGAACTTGTCCATATCTATGTATGATCTTATATTCATAGAACGATGGCACGATCCCTTGCATCAAATTATTCCACTGTTCTTGAAGCCACTCTGAAAACTCGGGATGAATAAGATTTTTTACTGTGCCGCCTCCGTTGTAGATCTCTTCGGGTCTATATCCTAAAATTTCAAATGATGCAGGACTGACATATTCATACTTAGCATCAGGAAGTGACATGCGAAATATCATGTCACGGGCATTTTCAGCTAACAGCCGAAATCTGTTCTCGCTCTCCGAAAGCGCTTTCATGATCTTTTTGCGCTCGGTTATATCTCGAACGACGGCAATGACAATACCGTTCCCGTCGATAAGTGAATATTTCATCGATACTTCTACCCAAAAAATATCCCCGTTTTTTTTCTTACATTGCCATTCAAAAGGACCAACATCTTCCGAAGTGGCTTTATGTACATGTGCAAAGGCATTTTCTGCATTAAATTCTGAATCAACGATACTAATATCGCTAAAAGTGCACTTGAAAACCTCATCTTTTGAATCAAATCCAAACATTTCCAACATTCGATCATTCACATCGACGATCTTCCCGGTTTCTGCATTATGGAGAAATATTGCTTCACCGGTAGAATTAAATATTGAAATAAATTTGATTTCGCTACTCAGCAGTTTTGTTTCGGCATTTCGCCTCTCGGTCACATCATTAAAAATATGCACATACTCTTCCTGCCCAATAAAATATCCGGCGAACCGATACCATCGGTCGCTTGGAGATATATGAAATTCAAAAACACTTGTCGGGTTTTTTTGGATCATATGAAATACTTTTGAGATCAATTCATCCTCTGAAGCATCCGCGATTAGTGAGGATAAAAGTAACCCGACGGCAGCATTCATCTCCCATCCCATAATTGCGGCATATGCTTCGTTTAACTCGACTATCTTAAAATCAATCGCTTCACATTCATAATTATATAACACTTTATATCGTGCAAAAGCTCTTCCCGGAATATCGTTTACTTTTTTAAATTCACATACGATGCGCTCGGTTTTTTGATCGTTGTTAAAATTCTCGGCATTATTGGTGGACAAATCTGACATTAATACCTTCCTTCAAACAATGATACGTTAGAACATCCATTCGTTGCGCCTCTTTTCGTTACTTATAACGATACTGAATCACACACTTCGAATATAATAGAGGTAATTTTTCAAAAAGCAATAAACCAAAAGTTTATTTTTTTACAATATTAACGACAAATAATGTCATGTGCTGTATAGTACACTACTCCTGATTTGTTTCTTACCACGCAACGTCACATCTTTTCTTGATGCTCGATATACCATCTAACCGTAGAAGCCAATCCGGCTTTAAATTCAACTTTCGGCTCCCATTTCAATCTGTCTCTCAATTTACTCGCATCCATTGCATACCGCCGGTCATGCCCTGCCCTGTCGGCCACATGTGTGATCAACGAAAGGTATTTTTTATCCGGTTTTCCTGTATAGTGAGCCACCAACTGACATAAGGTTTTAACAAGAACAATATTTTCAATCTCTGTCTCCGCTCCAATATTAAAAACTTCCCCGTCTGTCCCTTTTTGTATGATCGCCCAAACAGCTCTGTTGTGATCATCCACATGAAGCCAATCTCGGATTTGTTTCCCGTCACCGTAGACCGGTAACGGTTTCCCGTTAAGCATTGAATATATCATCAACGGGATCAATTTTTCCGGATATTGATAGGGGCCGTAATTGTTGCTGCTGTGCGATATGGTAATCGGCAAACCGTAGGTGTGAAAATAACTTGCGACCAAATGATCGGCTGAGGCTTTAGATGCCGAATACGGATTTCGGGGCGCATACGGCGTTGATTCGGAAAAATATCCGTTATCAACAAGGGAGCCGTACACTTCATCGGTTGAAATATGATGAAAGTGTAACTTTCGCCCGGACACATGAACTTTTCTCGCCACCTCAAGCAATGTAAACGTACCGACGATATTGGTTTGAATAAAATCATGCGGGCCGAAGATCGACCTGTCAACATGGGTCTCGGCTGCAAAATGGATCACCGTATCTACGGCATGATCGTTGATGATATGATCCAGAGAAGAATAATCGGATATATCCTTATGATAAAAATAATACCGTCCTGACTGACCGTATCGTTGTTCAATATCATCATTGTTGTTTCTATTCCCGGCATAAGTAAGTTTGTCAATATTGATAACGGTTCCCGTAAAATCCTCTTGCGAAAAAAGAAACCGTATGAAATTGGACCCTATGAACCCCGCTCCGCCGGTCACCAGTATCGATGTGCAAGGCCTCATGAATTTCCTTTCACCGTTAGAGTGGTTATAAATCGCTCCAATGCATCCTGCCAGGGTAAAATGACATGATGGAACACCGTCTTATACTTTTCAGTTGATAATGCCGAATATGCGGGGCGCTTGGCCTTCATACCGTAATCTTCCGAGCTTACCGGCTTGATCGCGACCCGAGATTCCAATAACTCGGCGCGTTGCGCATAAAAAAAGACCGCATTGGCAAATTCATAACGGCTGGCTATTCCTTCATTGACGAAATGATATATGCCGAACTCTGTGCTATTGCTCGTGATCATGGCACAAACTGCTTCAGCCAGATCGGCCGCATAGGTCGGGCTTCCGAATTGATCGGCCACAACCTGTGTATCCTTTTTTTGCAGGAATCGATCGAGCATTGCGGTTACAAAATTATCGCCATATCGGCCGAAAAGCCATGCGGTACGAATGATGAAATACTCCGCGCAAGTTCGACAAACTGCGATCTCACCTTCCAGCTTGGACATGCCGTAAACATTACACGGCGATGGTTCGGACGTTTCGTCATAGGGGGCGTTTACTGAACCGTTAAAGACAAAGTCCGTGGAGATATGGATAAGCACCGCTTTCTTTTCGGCAGCTACCAGCGCAACATTACCCGCGCCAATACTATTAACGTAACGGGAGGCATCCGGCTCGCTCTCAGCTTTATCGACATTCGTATATGCGGCACAATTGACAATATGATCGATTTTTTTATCCACGGCATACGCTCTAAGCGCATCGATATTGCCGATATCTGTTTCTTTGTCGGTACAATACACCGTCCAATCAAAACGCTTACACGCCTCCTGCAATTCTTTACCGAGTAATCCGTCGGCGCCGATGATCCATACCGTATGCATCAATCAAACACCTTTGCATCGCGAAACAACGGCAACCTTGCGTCTTGCTCGGAAATGATCGGCGTGGTGATCGGCCACCCAACGGCGATATCGGGATCATCCCAGCGGATACCGGCGTTATGCGCCGATGAAAATTCACGGCTGCATTTATACATAAGTTCAGCTTCTTTTCCCAGCACGCAAAAACCATGAGCAAAGCCCTCGGGTATATACAGCATTTTTCTGTTTTCTGCGCTCAACTCTTCAGCCACCCATTTCCCGAAATTCGGGGATGACCTGCGGATATCTACTGCCACATCCCAAATTGCACCCTTGACGACACGCACCAACTTCGCCTGGGCAAATGGCGGCAGTTGAAAATGTAATCCTCTGAGAACATTACTATAGGAATATGAATGATTATCTTGAGCGAAGGTATCTGAGATCCCCTGCGCTATAAAATCAGACCGCTTGTATTCTTCCGTAAAAAAACCTCTGGTATCTGAAAATAATTGTGTCTCAATGAGGATAACTTCAGGCAGTGAACAGCGTATAAATTCAAACGGCATACTACTCCTTTGCAACCCGAAGCAGGTATTCTCCGTATCCGGAACCCAACTTCTGCTGTGCCAATGCGGTCAATTGTGCCTGTGTGATATATCCCATCTTATAGGCGATCTCTTCGATACAGGCGATCTTCAAACCTTGCCGGTCTTCAATGGTCTTTATATATTGGGTAGCGTCGGCCATCGAAGCATGGGTGCCGGTATCCAGCCAAGCGATACCTCGCCCGAGTATTTCTACCGAGAAATCGTTGTTATGCAAATAGTGTTTGTTCACATCGGTGATCTCAAGCTCGCCACGTTGCGACGGCTTCAATGTTTGTGCAATAGCAACAACTGAATTATCATAAAAATATAGACCGGCAACGGCATAATTCGAACGGGGTGTTCTCGGCTTTTCTTCAAGTGAAATAACATTACAGCGATCATCGAATTCTACAACGCCGTACCGCTCGGGATCCCGCACGTAATAACCGAAAACACGCGCTCCCGTTGTAAGCGCTGCCGCTTTTTGAAGAATGTCGGTCAATCCGTGTCCGTAAAAAATATTATCTCCTAATATAAGACATACAGGATCGTGACCGATAAATTCAGCGCCGATCCGAAACGCATCAGCGATACCGCGGGGTTCATCCTGCTCGGCATATGATATGGAGAGGCCAATATGGCTCCCGTCACCGAAAAGCGATTTAAATTTCGGCAGATCATCCGGTGTGGAGATCAATAGAATATCCCGTATCCCGGCAAACATCAATGTAGATAACGGATAATAGATCATCGGTTTGTCATAGATCGGTAACAGCTGTTTACACATGACCTGTGTGATGGGATAGAGCCTGCGCCCTGCGCCTCCTGCCAATAGTATGCCTTTCACTTATTCACTCCCTTTTCTTGTATCACCGTGAGAATGGCCTTTTTGTTGCAACACCGCATTACAGAAGTTATTGACCAAAGCGCTTCGGGGAGCAATGACCGCAATGAAGGTCATCCACAGGATCTTTATATCCAAAAACACATTCCGTTTTTCGTGATACCATCCCTCAAGTTGTGCTTTAACCGGCGCAATATGATCTTTATAATAATTGATGTTCTCATCTATCGTTTTATCAGCAAGTAATTGCTCCTCGTCACGAAAATAGATGGAGCCTAATCCCGTAATACCGGGTGTCAGTGATCCAATGATATTTTTATCTGCTTCTGAATAATAACTGAAATTTTTAGGTGTCATAGGACGCGGCCCGACCATACTCATCGTGCCGATGAGCACATTTAAAAACTGCGGAAATTCGTTTAACTTTGTTTTTCTCAAGAAATGCCCCATCGGAAGGATACGCGGATCATTTTTGACCGTGATCGTGCCCGCGCCCAGTGAAGGGCTTGCTTTCAGCATCGTAGCAAACTTGAATATCTTGAATATTTTCTGCCCTTTCCCGACACGGTCCTGACAGTAAAATATCTCACCTTCACCCGTACATTTCAGCACAACAGCAATGATCAACCCACATGGTAAAAAAAGAACAATTACAAGTAATGCTATAAAAATATCAAGTATACGCTTCATTGCATCACATCTTCTGATCCAAATTCTTATCTTTTTCTTCATGTTCGAATTCCGGTATTACTTGTTGCAAAAGAGATACTAATTCGCTTTTCTCCAGATCTAAAGCGTTTCGACGTTGTTTGAGATCGGCAATGAACGTTTGAATATCTTTTGAATTTGTGGGGCGTTCATTTTTCACCACGCCGATATCGTGATACGTAGCCATATCCACCGTCTCCTGCGGTGTGAAGAATTCCTCATACGGTTTTTCACCCGTTGTATCTGAAGTAAAGAAAAAACACGGCCATTTTTTTTGTGCAATAAGCTCATGGGCTTTTCCGCGTGCTTCATCTTCCGTAGAACATTCATATGGTTCATAGCCCATAGCGTGAATATACCGGACTGCGATCTCCCGGAAGGTCAGAAGGTCTTTCGATTCATCCAATTTCGGGAAGTAAATATCCCTGTTCTCTCCCAGTAATGCCGAGAACACACACAGCAAACCCGCTTCTTCAGGCGTAAAGAAATACCGCTTCACATCAGACGGTGCGGCGATAGGCTGATGTTTTTTCATACGTTGTTCAAACCCGTGCAACAAGCTGCCGTCTGAAAAGGCCACATTTGCAAAGCGTGCAGATGAATACGGCACGGCATCGCTGTATGATTGCAAAAGTAATTCCAACAGACGCTTTGTAGCTCCCATGATGTTGGCTGGATTAGCCGCTTTATCGGTAGATACGCAAAACATCTTTTTCATATGACCCGTTTCAAATTCGGTGAGTATTCGATGGTTATGGAATACATTCACATCAAGCATGCGGTATAGTGAAAACATATCTTTCTCGCTGCGGACATGTTTCAAAGCAGATAGATTGAACACATAATCATAGTTCATCTTTTTCCAGAACTGGGCAAAAATATCACTGCCGTAATCAATCACATATGTGCGAAAATCACCGT
>CAZIJP010000048.1:0-17326 GCA_964539615.1 uncultured bacterium | reverse complement strand
CCGGGAAATCATTTTTCCTGGCCCAACGAGCCGTCAAGGATTTGCTCCAGGGCGGACGGAATTACCTGATCACAAGGCAAGTATCAAACACTGTAAGATCATCCGTCTTTAACGAGATTTGCAAAGCAATAACATACCATAAAGCCAATGAATTGTTCGAAATACGCACAGGAGATATGGAAATCACCTGCGCAAATGGGTATCAGATGATTTTTAAGGGCCTGGATGACGAAGAGAAGATTAAATCAGTAACCCCTAAAAAAGGCGTTATAACTGACATATGGCAGGAAGAAGCGACAGAAAACACATATGAGGCAACCAAGCAGCTAGGAAAACGTCTCAGGGGGATGTCACAGGTTCCTAAGCGGCACATATTGTCATTTAACCCTATTTATAAAACGCATTGGATTTATGACCATTTTTTTAAACCAATAAACTGGTCAGAGAACCAGAAAGAATACCAGGATGACCACCTGTCAATACTTAAGACCACATACAAAGATAATCAATGGTTGATGCCGGATGATATTTATGCCCTGGAGAACGAGGGGGATGAATATTACCGACAGGTATACACATATGGAAATTGGGGGATACTGGGTGATGCTATCCTTACAAACTGGAAGACGGCTGATTTGTCTGACCACTCCCAATTCAACAATGTCAGGAACGGCCTTGATTTCGGGTATTCCTCAGACCCCAACGCATTCACCCGGAACCACTACGACCAGGCCAGGAAGCAGATTTACATTTTTTCTGCTTGGCACCAGGCTGGGATGACCAACCCCATGATCGCGGACAGAATCAAGCCCGAGATAGGGCAAGAAGCCCTGTTCTGCGATTCTGCTGAGCCCAAGTCCATCCAGGAATTGAAGGATCACGGTATTGATGCCAGGTCCGTTAAAAAAGGAAAGGACTCGCTGCTGTACTCAATCAAATGGTTGCAAAAGCACGAAATTATTGTTGATGAAAAGCTCCAGGGGCTGGTGAATGAGCTTACAACATGGCAATGGAAAAAGGACAAGAATGGCGTCAGCCTTCCTATCCCAGTGGATAAAGACAATCACTACATCGACTCCATACGGTACGCTTTAGAGATTGAGTATATCGGATTTTTCGGCGGAGGAGACTGGGCATGATCGAGATCATCCGGGATACTTTTGACGCAGAAACCCGCCATGCACGTCATGACTGGGCAGAGGTTACAGGACAGATGCGGGAGTTAAAACCGTCGCTGATTCATGACACGAGAACCGGACAGAGATATTCAGCCATTTCCGGCGCAATCGGATGGCCCACGGCATTGGCGCCTGGGTGTATGATAATTGCAGGTGTTGACAAAGGAAGTGTCAAAGTAATAGAATTCCGGGAACACCAGTCAGTGTATGACCTTGTTGAGGACGCTGTGATGACAAGGAAGGCATATAGGTTTGGAGAGTTTGGCGGAATACTGCCAGACTGGATAGCTGATCCTGAGCGATACACTGCTCTGGTGTCTGAAACGTCGGTGGCCCTGGAAAAGAAACTTGGACCAGGACATGGATTCTACATCAGGGAGCCGGCGGACTGGCACGAGCCGAATGTCTTCCCATTGTATATGTGGCAACTGAAACGGGCCAAAGAAAAAAAGACTATAGCAATAAGCCAATTCCCTGACCTTATTGCCAGGGTAGAAGCTATACAGCCAGACATCATCGACAATGGAAAAGTCTTCGATTACCCGGCAGCAGGAATTTTGGCTGGCCTGGTTCACACGATATTCACAGAAAGAACGTGGGAACAGGACATTGACCACGGCAAACCAATAAACATGGAGATATAATTATGGATAAGGCAGTTACGTTAGGCGGGGTCGCAACTTATGACATTAAAGATGAGGATACAATGGCATCCGATGGTGACCGGGCCTTAGCAACTCAGCAGAGTATCAAGGCGTATGCCGATTCCCTCCGGGCAGGAAGGGGAAATATGCAGGAACTTACGGTATCCGGAGCGGTCACGCCCGGCATCAATGCAATTGAGCTGAGTCATGCCACGGTTGTTGTTGCGGCAACTATCGCAGACTTGGCCAACCATCAGGGCCTGCTGGTGATTAAAAACACGAGTGCATCAGGTACTGCTGCACATACAGTGACGGCAACGGCAGGAACATTCGACGGAACAAATGACGTGGTAACGCTAAATGCACCCAAAGAGTGCATCATATTATGGATTGATTCGGCTGGAAACGGCACAATCGTCGAGAATGTTGGTGAAGTGGCCCTGTCATAATGGAACTTATACTGGCGTTCATATTGGCATGGGCTTGTTCACTGTCTGGCGTAGTTCTTGGTGGCTTCCTTGTTTTCAGGACAAAAAGAGAAGGCTATGACCATATGTTTTCTGTGAAGCAGCCAGAGGGGCAAGCATTTAATGTTAACGACGGTTTTGAGTTGATGAATGATATGCAGCCGTCTAAAACTGAATTCCAAACTGAATTTAGAGAAGCCCAGGACCGGTTTACGGAACAGTTCGCCCAATCGCTGGCTGACAAGGCAGGTGGTAAATGACACAGAACATTTTTTTATCCAGCAGAGGTGATAAATACCGTACCCGGATCCTGGCTGAGAAGAACCTACCAGATGGATACGAGATCGCCGGGGATGATGAAACCGGTTTTTACGGTGTGCCGAAGGAAACCGAAGAGACCAAAGACACTGACGATATCGAAACCGACACTGGAAAAGACATTATCTGTCCGTTGTGCGGTGCCTGCCATTTTGAGACTACCGAGGATTTTGACCCAGATAAGCACGTTCACCCGGGGATGCTCAGGCTCAAGGAGCCATATCTGAGTTACGGCTGGGAGCCGCCTCCGCCTGATCCGAGTGCCGGGTCCGGGTCGCTGGAATGTCGGGAATGCGGGGGGCTTTTAGCTCCGGAAGGACGTTTCAAGCTTGGTTAAACCCATTGAGGAATATAGCATCGAGAATCCGCCGCCAAAGGGACATAAGGAGCTTGGCTTGTGGATTTGGGGCCTGTTTGAGGATGCTTACGCAGAGAAAGAGCGTCTGGGCCTGATGGACAGGTGGGTTGCCAACTATCGCATGTTTAGAGGGGACCATTGGGGGTACAAGGGTATCAACAAGCCGAATCGGCTGTCCATCAATCTGTATTTTGCCAATATTCAGCGGACTGTGGCCAACATTACCGCAAAAAACCCGGTTGTTGAAGTGGTGGACATGGACGGTATTAATGATGGGGCTGATGAGGCATTAACCACCCGGGTGAGGAAATACTGGCATGAATCAGAGCAGCAGGCCAGTCTTGCTACCAGTTGTCAGAATAATGAGATCTACGGGATCACCGTGGAAAAACACGGTTGGTCAATCGCTGGCAAGAATCCGATTTCTATAGTCCTGGATGCCTATTCCTTTTTTCCGGCTCCTGGGTATACCAGGGATATACAGGAACTTCCTTATGTGGTCCACGCTTATGCCATGGATGTTTGTGCGATAGAAAAAATGTTCAAGCAAGAACCAGGAACAATTGACGCTGAGGACGTTAGAAACATACTTGGCCGAGAAGATCGGGAAGAAGTCCGGCCAAATCAGACAATGATGAATCGTGAATCCGGTATTGTTGAGCAGCAATATAAAAACACGTCAGAAGTAACAGGAAGGACCAGCCGGGGTAAAGGCGAAGGCCTGGTTGTTGAGTGTTGGTTTAGGGATGAAAGTATGCCGGATGGCGTCCGTGTAGTCATAATTACCAACCGGGGGCGGGTGGTTTTGGCAGATATGGAAAACCCAAATATTAACTTGGAGCTTGATCAGGAGGCTATCCAGGAAACTTATGCCTGGGGCCGCTATCCTTTTTCTTATGTCAACAGCTACGAGGATTCTACCAGCATCTGGGGGTTTTCTGCTGGCGAGCAGGTTGGGGATCTCAACAAGCGCATTGATGAGATGGTTAGCAGGATGGTGGCATGGGCGAATTTCGCCATGTTCCCCCCGCTTAGGGTGGATGCCGGGTGCGGTATTACCAAGAACATGATCAACAATAAGCCAGGGTTGGTTTTGATGCCAACTCGACCCAATGCCAGGATAGAGTTTGTTCCGGTACCTAACCCTCCAGCAGCCCTTTTCCAGGTCTTGGATATCCTTACAGGTTTCCATGATCGGATTTATCAGATTGAAGATGCTGATCGTGGGGTCCAGCCAACTGGTGTTACAGCCGCGTCGGCGATTGTCGCCCTGCAGGAACGTAACTCGGTTTTGATCCAGCACAAAATCCGGGCAATGGAAAGCATTGCCAGGGAGCGTGGCCGGTGGGCTATCTCAGGTCTTTTGAACTTTGCAACTGAGGTTGAAACCCTGGAAATTAGGGGAACCACTGTTGCTTTGCAGGGAGTTGCCCTGGCCGGGAGAAAATTCAATTACATGGTTGAGTCAGGGTCCACAGTGGCCCGGACATCCATTCAACAACAAGAGCAGGCAATTGCATTGTACCGAGACAAGGCTATTGACCGGCAGGCCCTGCTTGAGACTCTGAATTTCCCTGGCTGGAAGCAGATCATTGAACGGGTGGGTGAAGGTCAACTTGATCAGGCTATTCAGATTTTGGTTCAGGCTGGAATGACGGAAGAAGAAGCAGTTAGCCTTAAACAATATTTACTTGAGCCACAGAACGGGACCAGGGCGCAGACTGGTGGCCGCCAGCAGCAGCCAGACGTCGGTCGTCAGCAACCTGGAGTACCAAGGGCGAAACAAGGAGCAGCATGATGGAAAAGTACATTGGAACGAAAGTGATTAAGGCCCGGGCCATGAACCGGGGGGATTACAACGAACACAGGGGCTGGGATATCCCGAAAAATGAAAATCTTGATGATCCAGGGCATCTGGTCGGCTACCCGGATGCGCATGGCAACTTTGATGGTGAACTTGAAGGTGGATGCCATTATATCTCCTGGTCCCCTGCTGATGTTTTTGATGTCGCATACAAGCCCATGACCGGCATGCCTTTCGGCATGGCTATTGAGGCCATGAAGTTAGGGAATAAAGTTGCCAGGGACGGGTGGAACGGAAAGGGCATGTTTGTCGTTTATCAGAAGGGGTATCCTGACGGCATCCCATGCAATGCTCAAACCGCTAAAGCTTTTGGAATGCAGGAAGGTGACTTGTTCAAGTGCCGGCCATACATGCAGTTGCGATGCGCTGATGGTTCTCACCAGATGTGGCAGCCGTCTGTTTCTGACTGCCTGGAAGAAGACTGGACGGTCGTGTGATATGCCACTTTACCACTACAAATGCCCAAACTGCACAACAGAATACGACCAGTTCTTGAAACTGGCTGATTATAAAACACCGGTGCTATGCCCAACATGCGGGAGGATCGGGAAAAAGGTCATAACCGCACAGATTCAGCGGGATGAACCGACCTGGCTTAACGATGAGGTTAGAGGATGTTTACAGGACACCGAATCCGAAAAGCCAATCGAAACCAGGACTGAGTATAAGCGCTATCTGAAGGATAACGGGATTATTGAAAGATCGTAGCCCCGCCCGGAAGATGCAAAAATTTTTAATCGGGACAACCGGGAGACCGGCCCCAAAGGAGCGTAGAAAATGACTGAAGATAATGATGTAATGCCTGCCGGTGCGATGCCTCCGGAACCAGCGCCTGAAGTTGAGACCCAAGAGACAGAGAACGAACCCGAGCTGATACTCGGAAAATTCAAAAGCCATGACGAATTGGCGACTTCTTATCAAGAGCTGGAAAAGAGAATCGGGGAGCAGGGGAACGAGCTGGGCAGTATAAAGCAAATGAATTCACTGCTTTTGAATAAGCTGGAGCAGCGAGATGCCCGAGACAAGACCCCGGCCACAGAGGCAGAGAAAGACGATTTCGATTACAACGCAAGGATGTCGGAGTTGGTGAACGGTGTAGAAGCAGGAGATATCCCGTACGATCAGGCTCTTGCTAAAGCCGCAGACCTTGCGGCCGAGACCGCCACAAGGAACGCCTTATCAAAATACCAAGAAATGACTGCAAAACAGCAGAGAGAAGCTGCACAACAGCAGTTCCTTGATGAACATCCGGATTTCATAGAGTTAATGAATTCTGGAAAGCTCGATCCTGTAAAGAAGTCGCTGCCAGGCATTCATGATGATTTTTCAGCATATTTCGCTTACCAGGCACAGCAGGCCACCGCGGCCGCCGAAGAACAGAAACGAATAGACAAAATCGCCCAGGGTGCTGAGAGGACCGATAAAGTCCTGCAAAAACAAGGGGCCAAAGCAAAAGATATCGGGAGGCCCAACAAAAAGATGACGGCATCTGAGCTTAAGGCTCATACCTTACAGCGTTTGGATGCCATGGGTTGACCCAGCCAATTATAAGGAATTTAAATTATGTCTTTAACAGACCAATTGGCGATAATCACAGAAGATTATATCGCCAGCAATAAACCGGAGGATGTCATTTTTGATGACAACGTCCTTCTTTACATGCTTATGTCCGGGAGTAAGTTCCAGGATACGCTGATCCAGCCAGGGGAAACGGTTGACGGCGGTAAGAAAATTAAGACCTTCCTGGAGTACGCGAAATCCCATGTTGGAAGCTACGGGAACACCACAAAAATACCGCAGTCCAAGAAAGATATCCTGAACGCTGCTTTGTTCAGGTGGGCCGGGTATTACGCGGCAAATACCATTGACCTGGAAGAGCAAATCCAAAACAATGGTAAGGCAGCACTGGTTGACCTTGTACATGCCAAGCTTGGCAATATCCACAAGACCATCCGGGATCAAATGGGCACTGATGTGTACGCATCCGCCGCAGACTCTTCAGCTTTCCTTGGGCTTGGGAATCTGTTCAATACAAGCACGTCAACTGCCTACGGAGATGTCACAGAGGCAGACATGGCAGAATGGAAAGCCAATGTGATAACCGATGCCGAGGCTATCAGCTTTAAGGTTATGCAGACCATTCGCAGGACAGCCAAGGTAGGCCAGAGCAAAGACGCAAAGCCGGATATTTATATTACCACGGACGCGCTTAAAGATGGTTTTGAGAGGACATTACATACCCAGGCACGGTATTCCAATACCACCCTAGTTAATGCCGGTTTCGATAACGTGCTGTTCGGTAGTGTCCCGGTTGTTGCAGACGATAAGCAGTCATCCGGAATCCTTGATGCCTTGAACTTGAGGTTCCTCAAGGTTAAGACCCATACCAAATGGAAGTTCACAACTCCCATGTGGGAATATTCCAAGGACCAACCGGATACCCTTACGGCAAATACCAGGTGGATCGGCCAGCTCGTATGCACAAACAGAAAAGCCCATTGCCGCCATACCAATCTGACCGAGCCGTCATAGGCCGATGCCAGTGCATGTAATTAACCTAATTCCCCGGTTTCCGGACCGGGGATAACCAATAAAGGAAAGAAAATTATGGATCAGGATATTCATTTCCAGCATGTCACAGCCTTTGCCGCTGGAGCAGTAACAACATATTTCAGACTCCCGTATCGTTGCACTGTCAGGGAGATTAACGCCATTGTTCAGGCTGACCCTGGGGATGCAGAAACAATCACGGTAACGCATGAACCAACGGTTGGAGGTACCTCCACCGCAATCGGAACATTGACGTTTGGATCAACCATCGCTGCCGGGGCAATTGCGGTATGGGCTGCAAACGCTACTACTGGTGCAACAGTGCTTGAGGCCGGTACATTCTTGAAATTCGTTACATCTGCTGCGGCTGCGGCTGCCTGCGACATTGATATTGAGCTTGACCCTTACGCCAGATAACGCAACCAGAATACTCTCCCGGAATGTGGCCTGATACGGCTGCAAACCGGGAGCATCTGGGAAATATTTTTAAGGGATAGAGACATGACACTTCAAGAGCTGATAAACGAAGTGACCAACATTGTTCAGGACACTGCTTGGTCTGAGGCAACAATCAAGTCAAAGCTTAATCAGGCCATGGTTGTTGTAGCAACAGGGGTTATGCTGCCAGGGAAATATCAGCTCTCCCCTCCATTGCCTGACCTTTACACCTCCACTGGCATTGATACTGTTGCCGGAGTTGCCACATGTAACCTGACATCTGATTTCAATCGGGATGTAATCCAAGTCGTCAATTCAAATGGTGATAAGATCCCCATTGAGGGGTCGTTTAGGAAGTTTTTAAGCGATTACCCAGAGCAGCAAACAGGGTCTGTATTTAAGGCTGCTGTTATCGGAAATAAATTGGTTTACAGGGATGTCCCAGCTACTGCTGAGACTTTGACTGTCCATTATTACAAAACGCCAACAGCATTGGTTAATTATTCAGATACACCAAGCTGCTTACCAGCGTTACTTCATCGGCCATTGCTGGTTGGATATGTGTGCAAGGAAATTTTTAGCCAAATTGAGGATGGCATCGAAGGGCAGAAAACAAATACTGGATACTGGACTCAGGAGTTCCAGCAGGGCCTACTTGACCTTGACGTTCTTATTCCTCATGACGGTGATCCGATGTATGTTACAGACCTTGAGGACAGACTTTGAATCCAATTACTATCTTCCGGGGCACATCAGGGCTTAATACAGTTGACGACCCGGCCCGTATCACCATGGCCAAAAATGCCATATCTGATGTGGCAGAGCTGGTTAATATGATGATTGATCAGTCTGGGCGTCCTTCCAAGCGGGCCGGGCAAACCCTTATTGAGTCCGGACTTTTTCATTCCCTGTACTGCGACGGCGGGGATTGCTTTGTAGCCAAGGATCTGGATGCAGATACCGCCATTTATCAGGTTGGCAATGACGGCACTCTGGCTGGTATCAGGTCCGGATTGACAATTGGACAGAGAATAGCGTTCAAGCAATACGGGGCAAAGACTTATTACGCCAACGGCATGCAAACCGGAATCGTTGAGGATGGCGTGTCAAACGCATGGGAAACCGGTGAGTACCATGGCCCGGCCACTGATAGATCTTTCTCTATCCCAACCGGCATAACTCATTTAGAAATCCATTCAGGGCGCATGTTCGCATCAACCTGCAACGTGCTTTGGTGGTCTGAGCTTTTCCGGTTTGACTTGTTTGATCAGGCCAGGTCTTTAATCCAGTTCCACAGCGATATCAGGATGATTAAGTCTGTGCCCGGCGGACTGTATGTCTCAACTGAGCAGAATACCTATTTTCTGCCCGGCAATAATCCATCTGAGTTCCCCATGGTCAAGGTGGCAAGTTTCCCGGCTTTAGAGCGGTCGGATGCGATCGAATATATTGACGGCGGTGACATTGGGTTTGACCCGGGTCTTTGTGCTTTGTGGGCGAGCCCTGAAGGTGCTATTCTTGGTCTGCCGTCAGGTCAGATACTTAATTTGACAAAAAACAAAATTATTTATCCAGAAAACGTCCGTACAGGATTCGGTTGTTTGATGGGGTACAACTTTATTCACGGTGCCGTAAACAATTTAACAATTGATACGAATCTGAAAAACAAGGCATCATCTCAATATCTATATTTTGATGCAAATTCTATTGTGAAGTTTAATCATGGGTATTGGGCAGCCGGAGACAATGGGATTTACTCATTAGGTGCAGTTGATGTTACCAATAACGCTTATTTGTTAACTGCAACAATGGATTTTGGGATCAACAATGACAAACGCCTACGATATGTTTATCTGTCACTTGAATCCACAGGGAATCTTTCCTTAATTATTAACACAGAGAAGGTTTCTTCAAAGACATATACTGTAACCATTTCTGGTACGGGACAACAAGATATCCGTATCCCCATAAGCCGTGAATTATATGGTAGGTTCTGGACATTCAAAATATCTGGAACTTGTGATTTTTCGATAGACGAAATTAAAATTTTACCAATTGTGAGAAACCTTAAAGTATGATTTCATTATAAGGAAACATTATGGCATTACGACTTTCTACAGGCTTGAGGAACGCATTATTAGACAAAAAGGCAGAAGCAGCTAATTTAATTGTAGCCACTACCATTTCGTTTGAATCAGGGACCGGCACATATGGCCGAGACAGGATCCTTGATTCAGGTAATGGGCTTGGAGATTACATTCGTAGAGATACTGTTACAGTTTCTGGTTCAACATCAAATGACGGTAACTATGAAATATTGGCAGTTGCGAACGGATATCTTGAGATTGCGTCATCTTCTTTAACGAATGAATCAGCAGGAGATACAGTGGTCCTGGCCGGTGCCCGTGGAGGAGCTTTCGTCGATTTGTTCAGGAACTGCATTGTTGACGTATTCACAGGCTCTCAACCAGTAAGCGCAGATGCTACTGAAACTGGAAGCAAGCTTGTATCGATTACTTTATCAAGTGGGCCTTTTACCGGCGGTTCTGCTGATAATGGTATTAATTTTGGTGAAGTCGCTTCAGGCGTTTTGCACAAAGAAGCTGGTGAGGTTTGGTCAGGAGTAGGACTTGTCGCAGGATCTGCCGGTTGGTTCAGGTTCTATGCGAATGATTATGTTTTAGGAGCCAGTGTAACAGCTATTCGGATGGATGGAGGTGTGGCCACCAGCGGGTCTCAATTTAATTTGTCCAATACCTCCATAACAGTTGGCGGGACAACCACTGTAGATTCTGTTTCCTTGACACTCCCTGCAAGTTAATTGATAAACACATAAATAATCAATAAGGATAAACAAAATGGCAGTTGTAAGTACATATTCACATCAATTTATGCTTGAAACTCTTCGTAAAGAACATGATATCGAAGATGATACATTGAAAATAATTCTTTTGGGCTCTGCTTTCGCTTTTGATCCTGATACGCATTCAACATATGCGTCTGTGTCTGCTTCTGAAATAGCTAATGGCTATGGATATACCACTGGTGGAGATACTTTAACAAATGTCGCTGCATCAATCGATACCGTAAACAATAAAGTGGATATTGCCGCTGATAGCGTTACGTGGACAGCCACTGGAGGGGCTATTCCGACTGTTGGTTCTGCCATAGTTTATAACGATACTCATGCTTCTAAGACTGTTGTCATGTGTATTGATTTTGGAGCTGATTACGACACTCCTGATACTAAATTGTTCCAGATTAATTTTGCAGGTGGATTTGGTCAACTGGAAAACGCATAAGTATAATCTTATTGAGGTGGTATCATGGCAGCAATTCCATTACAATTTAATTTTGGATTCGGAGAATTAACTGAAGCTGAATATAAAATATTTCTTATTGAAGTAGCCTCTGAGGAAAAATTTGGTACCGCCTCTGCAACTATCGCTGTTCAGCCTGGTGGATGGGCAAAATCTTCTTCAGGATTTATTCAAAATAACACCGATGAACTTTTAGAACAAAATATTGTAGTCACGGTCACTGATGGCATTTTTGAACTTGAAGTTGGATGTCATAATTCAGTTCCTGTTGAAGTACCTGGATATCTTAATTTATTATCTTTTACACCAGATCCAGATACAGTTATCATTTTTCAAGACTCTTTCGCGTCTGCTGTTATAACTGAGATTGAATCTGATCCTGACACTTGGCAAATTCAAACTACATCAAATCATTGGCGCTTTATATGGGAGCCTATTGAAGAATCTATTCCAGTAGAAACTTATATCTCTTTCGATAATGGATATGAATTTACATTATCTGAATCCACAATGGCTTCTGAAAGACAAATTGCTATTTTGCCAGCCAAATATTTTGGAGATGAACCTTTATCAGAAACAACTAATATTGTTTTAGAAGTAGATACAGAGTTTATATCTCATGATTTAGAAATAAATGAACTTCCTTTTTATGGTTTTTGGGTGGTTGGAACAGACGCTTCTTTGTGGATTGATTTAAGACCTTCGAGTTATTTTGAAGCTGATCCTGCTCTTATAAAATATCCTGGTTTATCTGGTTGGTATCAATGGAGTCCTTATGATTTCATTGCTTTGGGGGAAGGAAAACATACTATAGATATAAGTCAATTTGATGAATATCTCGGTGGCGGTGTTGTGTCAATTATGTTTTCATCCTATTTAAAGCTTATTCCATGGTAGGATAAATAAAAATGGCTTCATATACCGCGAAAGTAAATAGTATTATTGTTTATGGCGAATCGTCTGCAATGCCGGTTCCAAGTATATCTTTTTCATCTCCTAATATAGTTGTAGATGGACATTCATCTATTGTAGTTATTCCAACAAAGATCCTTTTTAGTTCACCAAATGTAGAAATTATCTCCAGTCATAAACAAGTAATTTTTAATGATCTTGGGATTCTTGCTTTAGGTCCAGGCACAAGCATCACGCCTGGCGTATGGACTGTTGCAGCAAAAGGAGGGGCAGCTATTCTTGTTTCTCCTGCCAGACTTGTTTTCAATGACTCAAATATTCAGATGTATGGCCATAAGACTGTTGTATCAAATGATTCTGCAATATTAAATATTTCCGGTTCAAATGAAATTTTTGCAGGATCTGGGGACATTATATATCCATTACCAACTGGAATGAACTTATCTGCTTTTGCTAATATTGTTCTTGGTACAAGAATTACACCAGCACCCCCTAAATTAATTTTCTCTACTCAAGATATTATCCTTGTAGGCGATGTGCTTACCCAACCGTTCATGTCTATGTCTCTCCCTGGGTTTGAAATGGGCGGAGAAAGTGGAGGATTGATTGAAGCAGAAATTCCTGAAATTTCTTTAACTGGTGAATTGTTCTCTGAAAAGATTGCCTCATTGAATGGAAGTATGCCAAAACTTTCCTTGGAGGCAACATCAGGAGGATACATTGACCTGAATATTCCGGTGATTGAACAGTTAGATATTCAAGCCTCAACCCCAATTGTCGCTGAGCTTGATGCCAAAATACAAAGTCTTAATTTATTCATATCAGCTACACATGGCGGGAACAATAGTATTTCAATAGGTTTGCCTTCGTTACAGGCTTCATGTAAGGTTATTACAGGTGAGACAGCAAATATAATTTGTTCATTATCGATACCAAGTTTTACAGCCACAGGGTATACCGGCGAAGTGGCGGACATAACATGTTCCTTACCTATCTTAAAACATAGCATGTCAGGCAGTAAATCAGACCCTGGCGCAATGAGTCTTGAAATAGAGCCGTTAAAGCTTTCTATGGAATCAGGTCCCGTAGATGAAGGTATTATAAGACATGTCCGTGGGAAAATCAGATGATTGCTTATTATCATTGGAGCCACAGCTTTGATAAGAATTAATCCGAATAAAATTTTATGCGGCGGAGACACCAAACGAGCCAAAAATTTTATTGGTCCCGCGAACAGCCAAATGGAAATCTTAAAGCAGGAAATGAGTTTTCAAAAATTAAAACAAGGTGTCCGCCGGGTGTGGTTGGCTGACGGCGTTTATGTGGAATGCGTTAAGATTTTTAATTACCAGGCTTGTAAGATTTGGGTAGAACCTATGCCTTTGGAAGTTCTGGCAGAAATTATTGTTGAGAATATTTTAACTGTTGTTGTCTCATCTGAAAATGGTGACGAAGCAGTGGCTTGGGATATCACAAACGATACCATGCTCTTCGGGAAAAACACCTTTACTGAAATTTCAACCTTGCTTGCTGATTCGGATTTTTCTCCTCTTGTGCAGTTGCAACATTCATCAACGTTTGAAGAAAACACTCCTGGTTGGGGTTTAGTGGATCAACCAGGCAATATTCCAGATGCTATCATGGGCTTTGTTTGGATATTATCAGGCGGTTCAAACATCAATACGATAGGCCCTTATAACGAAGATGTGAATGACTGGAACTTTGATGCAATGTTAGATTTGGTCAATGGTTCCGGCAGCGTGTCGACTGAGTTTATGGGTCTTTATTTTAAAATATTACCCAATGCTTTTTACTCAACATCTTCAGAATGGGAAATTGGAGACTACATTACTTTTTCAACAACAAGGGCATCGGCTGAGATCACAAATATTTATAAACATAGTTCAGGTGGTTTTGATAATAGCAAAATAATTGGAGACGTTTTGGGTTCTATTACCGAGACCTGGACGGTTAAGATGGTCGAGGGGTCAAGTGGTGTTGGCCTGCATATCCATGTCTCTGGTGCAAGTGTTGGTGGGGTATATGATTCTGGAACAGAAGTGCTTGTTCAAAGGGCTTTTGAAGATAACAATATCGGCCTCAGTTACATTCCATGGGATGTTACATTATCATCTTTTAAATCCATTGAACTTCCTGAATACGATATCCATCCATCTGCTTATTCTTTTAAAAAGGATGACAGTTTTAGAAAAGAATCCTGGGAAACTGAATTCCAAACTATTTCAGGATATAGCTGGCCCACAGGTATGGGGTCTATAACAAGAGAGGCTATTTTTTATAATCCATTATTCGGTCCAGATTTTACTGATCTTATTCCGTATTCAGCACAAATGAAGGCATCTGTTACAAATCTTTACGATTCATTTATTGACGGTGACTGGTCTGAACCCGCATGGAGCGAAGACTCAGATGGAACGGTTGTCCAGGATCGCCCTGATTTGGCATGTAATAGGGCAAATATTTGTTCAACTCTCGGTGTAGGTGAATCATACATGCCTATTGATAGTGAAGATACAACACAGGTACTGGCCTGGGTGGTTTTTGATGCCTTTTGGTTCAATAGTTATGCCGGTGGCAGTGTCCCAATTAAAGCTGGCATTAACATTCAATACAGATTGAAAGAAATTCTTTCAGGGTCAGAGAAAGACCTTTTCGACTTGATTAATATCGAGAGGACAACGAGGGGGCTTGGGGCATTAATCCAAAATCACATATTACAAACAGCCGCAATCCGCCAGGCAAAAGACATGGCAGTAAACGCCATGAATGAACATATCGGCTCCGATGGATCAACTTATTACAGCCGGGCAGAGGATGCGGGATATTGCATAAACAGGCCAAAGCCGTATTGCTTGGTTGGAGAAAATATTGGGATGGCTACCTTAGACACGTTTGAACTTTCAGATTGGGTTCAAGCCTGGATGGATTCTCCCGGGCACAGAGAAAATATTTTATTCGAAGATTTCACTGAGACAGGGGTTTCAATCGCTTTTGGCGACAATGACTTTGTTTATTTTTGCCAAGTTTTTGGGGGGAAGCCAGGCGCATGGGGTGGATTTGGTGCGTTTGATACCACAAATCTTGAAAAGTATATCAACGACAATTTCACTTTCAGTGCAGATATGACAGACAACTTTTTAAAAGTTTATGCAACACAAAAAATAGATTCCAAGAATAAGGATTTATCATAATGACATATGCTTACGAATTGGTTTCAGGCCGATTTGATTCGGCTGAATCATATGCTCAAGACGCAATCGAAGAAGCAAAGAATTATAAGGACCAACTTGAAACCCTTTTACAGGAATTAGAGGTTCCGAGTGTTGAGGCCCTTGAAAATATTGAAACCCCGGGAATAACGCCTATTGATTATAATGCAAGGCCAAAATTTTCTGCTGCTTTAGAATCGTTCCCTGCATTTGACAATATATTCCCAAGCAGTCCTGTTTTAGCAACTGTTCCTGAAATTGATGTTTCTGTCCCAAGTGAAGATATTTCTTTTACCGAAATAAGTTATTTGGCTCCTGAAATCTCCGTTGGAAATGCCCCGACAGATAACACGAGTATTGAGTCCGTTGAAATACCGGATAAACCGGAAATGGTGTTCCCGGCCGCACCGAAATTAACCGATATCGCAATTCCTGACCCACCTAATATTACTTTACCTGTTTTTGACGCTGTATTATCTCCATTGGAGACCATCTCCACCCCCACAAATTTTCAATATTATGAAGGTGCGTATAATTCTGATATCAGAGTCGCTTTATTCACTAAAATATTATCCGATATTGAAAATGGAGGGACAGGCCTTTCTGTTGAAGTAGAGGCTGATATTTATACCCGTGGTACAGAGCGTCAAAGAGTAGAAAACGAACGCCTTTACCGGGAAATTGAAAACCAGTTTTCGGCCACAGGGATGCATTTACCATCCGGGGCATTTGCCGCAAGATTATTGGAAGTAAGCAATGAAATCTCCAGAAAAAATGATCAGCTTAACAGAGAAATAATCATCAATCAGGCCGAATTGGCGCAAAAAAACACACAATTCACCGTAGAGCAGGCTCGACAGATCGAAGCGTCCCTGATTGATTTTTTCCAGCGACAACAAGACAGATTGTTCGAAGCCGCAAAATCAGTGGCCTTGCAAGCCATCGAAGTTTTTAACGCTTTGGTTGCTAAGGAAAAATTAAAATTAGAACAATATCAGACAGAAGCATCTGTGTTTGAGACGAAGATCAGATCAGAATTGGCCGTTGTTGAAATTTATAAAGCTCAAATGGAAGGCATAAGAGTTAGTGCGGACGTTCAGCAAACACTTGTTAATATTTATGCCACAGAAGTTAAGGCTCTTGACACCCTGATCAGTTTGTATGCGACTGAAATGGAATCAACAAAAGTCAAGGTTGAGATTCAACAATTAAAAATTGATTTATTCAAAGCACAGACGGAAGTCTATGTTGCCGGGCTTGAAGCTGAAAAAATAAAAGCTGATATTTATGGAACTCAAGTTGAGAGTGAGAGGCATAGAGCCGAGGCTTATGGAGAAAGAGTAAGGGCCTATCAGACTAAAGTAGAAGCCAAAAAAGCAGAAATCGAAATTCAAAAGAGCATTGCAGCCAATGTGCTTCAAACAAACCAGCAAAAGATTGATGAATATCTCGCAAAAATTGATGGTTATAAGGCTGAGCTTTTAACTGAGACGCAGACGTCGGATATCCAAATCAGAGCTTTTGAATCAGAGGCGACAGCTTATACCGCAGAAATCAGAGCTCAAGAAATGCAATACTCCACCCAGATCTCAGAAATGAATGCGGCCATAGAGAAGGCAAAACTTGATGTTTCAAAAGGGGTTGCAATCATAGAAGCCGTAAAAACAGGTTACGTGGCGCTCAAAGAATTGCAGGCCAAAGGAACAGAGGGAATAATGAACGCCCATGCACAGCTTGCAGCGAGTGCCATGAATGCTGTTAATGCTTCTGCTAGCATGGGGTACTCTTCCAGTGATAGTGAGAGTGCAACGACGTCTGAAAACCACTATTACGAAGAAAAGAAATTATAAGCATTAGGAGGTGATAATATGGGTATGGCTGATGAAATAAGACGTAGAAGCAAGGAAAATGATCAGAAGCTTAGAAGCGATGACTGGAGCAAGCGGGTATATAACGATCCTACGAATCCAGCGAATAGGTATCGAATGTCTATGGAAGAAGATACTGTTAATCGCATGGCTGATGCTGAGAATAAAAGAAAGCTGGC
>CAZIJP010000047.1:14374-17501 GCA_964539615.1 uncultured bacterium | reverse complement strand
CCCGTATTGATCATTATTTCCCGATCACAGTAAAATTTATCCGATCATGCGTTTTTTCAATAATTTCGCAGCATCGGTATTCACGGTGAAGAGACATTCTCTGGCACATGTACACACCGAAAAAAGTGCCGGGGGGTTATCGTTCTTTTACTGAATAACATAATATCAATTACTTTTTTTCAAATTGTTATTTTTGAATGTATAGATCGTCATCGGTGTCGAATGTTTTATCGGGGCCTGCAGAAAGTATCGTATCGCCGACCTCTTTTAACAGTGTTCCCCATCCGTCGCGGAATTGAACTTTAGATAACATTATCGAATCGCAATATACAGCCAGCTTGAGCGCTTCGATCGTTTTATTATATGCCGTCTTTTCAGCGATCTCCGGCTTAATTATTTTTAAATTCTCTTGAACGGTAAATTGCAGAAGTTGAGGTAACGGCGACATGAAAATGATCGAAAACAATAAAACGGCAACGATCAATGCAAATAATTCAGCCAACACATTTCCGAACCGCGTATGCTTTACGGTTAAGATATCTTTCGTTGTATCGATCGTCGTTTGAATTTGGTCGGAAATCCCTTGACTGTCCTTAACAGTTGCCTTGACCGACTCATGGACTTCATTCTCGGAAATAACCTTGATAAAGTGCCGCTGAAGTAAAGACACAATTAATTTTAACATTAGAAGTTTGCCACGATGAATATTCGCATCTAAGAAAATATTGAACGGCAGCGGTTGTGACAATTGCCCTAAAATCTCTTTTTCGATTTCAGAAGGTTGTGTAATGGCAAGCAGCGCGTCATCACGCGCTATAAACGATTTCAAGGGCGGCAGATCATCTTTGATCTCAGCCCACGTTCTCTGGATGAGTGAGAATCGATTTATCAGTTCGTTATTGGAAATCCCGATAGGCACTTCGGACGGTCGACGCTCAAGCTCAGCGGTTGCAAATGAAAATGTCCCCAATTGTACTGCGGCTACGGAAACCAATACATCCTCTAGCTGTCGTTGCAGCATGACTGTGATATCAGCCCGTGAGACAAATTGATTTTTCTCGGTCACTTCACCGAAAAACAAATGCGAACGCTCTTGTTCCTGAAGCGTTGTATGCAATTGTTGTTTTGTTAATTTGCCGTTTTTTAAAAGGATAGTCCCTATCATTTTACTCATATTTGTGGTATTATCGGTGACCATTTGAATCGCCCCGTTTATAAATATAAAACTATAGACTACATTTATATTGATAGGACGTATCTCTAAAACACCGGTCATATCGAACAGTGAAATGTTCTCAACCATTTTTCGAAAATCAAATTCGGATATCTGTCCTTCCGTTTTAAATTCAGCCATGATATTTCCTAATGGTTCGCAAGCCGTAAACCAACGATACACCTATGGACACTATCTGTAAAAGTGCATATAGCGGGAATAATGACCGGTAAACGATATCATCCACAATCGACGGAGAAAAAATGAAATTACTGCCGATATGCGGTAATGCAATCGTTAATGCCAACGCCGTTATAATGCTTCCCCATATCGTCATTCCGGCATACATCATTCCGCTTCCGGGAACAATGTAATTTAACAAACAAGCCTTTATGGCTGTAAAAACGTATGATGTGCGTTTACGTTTATACAGATCTGCGGAATAGGTCTTTTCGGAGATCATTCCTCCGCAATCCGGGCACAGAATCTTGTTCATATATTTTGTGCGTGCTGATGCAGGTAACAACGGGATAGCACACGAATCACAAGCATCATGAGAGCGCAGATCATGCATGTGCCGTGATAAGAGCAAACCGATCAACATCAATACGAACGGAAAAGAGGTAAAAAACACAAGCACACCTGTTTGAAAAATATCATCATGCTGCTGCATGTTAAAGATCGTCGTAAGAAAATACCGCCATACATCCTTTTTATTGATCTCGTTATCAAGAAGAATAATTGAATCTTTTTTTGGTTCGGGAAGTACAATACCTTGCTGCTCGGCTAAAAGTAAAGCCTGATTGTAATATTTTGAAAAATTCTCATTGTCGAGAGTAACAAGATAGAGTTGCGCCATATTGTATAATGCATAAACATTATACGTATCCTTTTCTAGCGCTTTTTCATATTCTTGGCGTGCACGCACAAGATCACGTTTTAAAAAATAAATATTCCCGGAATTGGTATGGATCAACGATAAAGCAAATCCGTCGCCGAGTGATGCATTATACAGATCTAGGGCAACGGCATTGCCGTTAGGATCATTATATAGAGATGCAGTGTTCTGATAATACTTTGCAAGAAGCAGTTTAACGATGGGAAGATTCGGATCTTGCTCATTGAGTGATTTCAACTCGTCTCGAATGATATAATCGATCTGAAATGAATCATAAATTTTTAACTGTTGTAATAAATACGGTCGTTTGATATATGAATAACATTGGGGAAATAACGTAAAAAGCGTAAGCGGTACGGCCGTAAGGATCGTCAGTATTATAATAATAAACAATTCCTTTTTTTTCATGAGTTTAATGATAAGACATGCTGCAATAATCCACCCCCCGGCAACAAAAAAAAGAAGGAATACCGCCGATAATACCACACGGCTTACCAATGACCGTTCCTGATCATAATACGTTCGAAAAAAACGATAATTTAATGATTTATAATATCGAAGAATTATCACTCCGAAGGCACAATACAACAGTAACAATGACACCCAAAAGATCACCAATACTCCGTTAGCGCAAAAAGTATACCGGTAATACAATCCACTCCAATATCCGTTAATCCCGTTTTTAAGTGATTGATAGCCGTTTTTAAAATCATGTTCCTTTTCGATCTGATATATGCCTTGAGTCAGATACAAATGCGGCGTGGGCGTTCTTATCTCAAAATTGTCGGGTTTTTGTCCATTAATATAATAGACCGTTGCAATATCCTCAACAGTCTGTGGATATACCGAAATATTGCATGATACTGTAAGCAGAATGACAAAAAGAATATAACGCATAGCGCATTATATCATTTCCGTCATAGTATCTCAAGCACAAATAATTTCACCTAACCGCCCATTACTGTAGATAATTGACATTATATCTTATCGGATGATACTATAAATCGTGAAAAAAT
>CAZIJP010000047.1:0-14274 GCA_964539615.1 uncultured bacterium | reverse complement strand
AAATCGTGAAAAAATTATTTTTGAAACATGATATCGTCGTTGGTGCCAAATCGGACATCGGGACCGGCCGAAACAATAGTGTTGTTAACAATTTTCAACGGGGTGCCCCATCCGTCATTAAGACGTAATTTTCCTAAGACAGACGGATCGCTGTATGCGGCAACGATCAATAGTTCTTTGGTTTTTTCCAATGCGATATTTTGAGCGACCTCAGGCTTGACGACCTTAAATGACCGTTGTGCGGCGAACGGTATTTTTTCAGGGATTGACGCGGAAAATAATATGAAAAAGATCAATAGAACACCTATAAATACACAAAATTCTACCAGCAAATAATTGAAATGAGAATGACTGTGAACCCGGGGTTCGGGCGAAACAGCCTTTGGTTGATCAACATCGTCTGGTCCGGCATTCTTTTCTTTTGATTCAGATGCTTCATATTCCGACACTATTTTGATCAAGCGACGGTGATGAAGCGAAACGACCGTCTTCATGATCAGAAATTTCCCTTTATGAATATTATCATCTAAGAATATATTAAGCGGTACAGGCTTTGATAGCCGAGCAAGCACATCTTTTTCAATTTCCGTCAACTGAGCACTCACTGTTGTTGAGGTATCACGGACAATAAGAGATGATAACGGCGGAAGTTCGTCTTTGATATCAGCCCATTCTTTATCGACCGCAGCTTGAGCCGGTATCTCTTCAGGCACATCGCGTTGTGCTTCCATCATTTCATCGCTGCGCCGCGCAGCCTCAAGGATAAGGCTTTGCCAATCACGCATCATCGTTGTTTTCAATGTTGTTTTATCCGGAAGAAAAATAAATTTGCCTTCATCCCAGTTGAACATCTCATAAACGGCTTTTTCGTCTTCTAACGTATTGGCAAAAGCATGAACGATATACCCGTTCTCAAAATAGATATGCCCGTCGCCAACACTGCATTCTATATCAATACAACCGGTGCGTTGACCAAGACCTATCAGTTGAAAAAGGTCGGCAAGATCAAAATCGTTTAATCGGCCTTCAAGCGCCATTGTTCTCCCTCATTCTCGCAAATCATCCAAACACAAATCATCAAATAAGAACATGCTTATACCGTATCGAATATAATCCGCTTACTATAGTTACAGTAATGGTCACTAACTGCAACAGCGGATAAAGCGGCCATAGCAACCGAAAGATCATATCGTCGATCGCCAAAGGAAAAAACATAAAAACACTGCCGTAATTAACAATAACGATCAAAACGGAAAGGATCGTTACCGCTCCCCCCCACAATGTTGCGCCGGAATAGACCCATCCGCTTCCGGGTACAATGACATTCAACACACATGCTTTGGTCATTGAAAATAAACCGATCATACGTCGTTTTTTATGTACGTCGGTCATATGTGTTTTCTCGGTAAGAATACTTCCGCAATCCGGGCACAAGATCTTTTTTCTATATTTGGCGCGTGCCGATGTCGGCAGTATCGGCGCATCGCAGGATACACAAAAAGTATATGAATGAAAATCATGACTGAATTTCGGTAAGATCAATCCGATCAACAGCAAAAAAAACGGCAGCAATGTAATTATCAGGATCAGGTTGGTATTGAATACCGTATCGCTTTGTTTTTGAAGAAACATCGATTGGATAAAATAACGCCACACCTCTTCACGTTCAAGCTCATTATCAAGAAGCATAACGGAATCCGTCTTCGCTTCAGGTAAAATGATATTTTTCTCAACGGCAAATTTTTGAGCCTGACCGAAATATTCCGAGAATTTTTCATCATCGCGATGAATAAGATGCCAGTATGCTAAATTATAAAGCGCATATATATTGCCGGGATTGACACTGAGAGCCTGTTCATATTCAAATCGAGCTTTTTCAAGGTCGTTGTTGAGGAAATAAATATTTCCCGAATTATTATGAATAAGCGAAACGGCTAAATCCCCTTCACTGGCTTGCCTATAATAATCCAATGCAAGGGCATTGTTACTTTGATTGTTGCCTAAGGCGTTGTTTTTATAGTATTTTGCCAGGAGAAGTTTGCTCAACGGCATATCAGGGTTTCCATCTTTTAACCGGATCAATTCATTTTGTGTTGCAGAGTCTAGTTGAAACGTGTCATATATCTTTAATTGTTTTAAAAGATCGGGTTGTTTTACATAAGCAAAAAATTGTGGAAAAACGGTGACCATCACAAAAAGCATGGTTGAAAATACCGTAAGAAGGATCGTTGTGACAATTTCTTTCTTCTTCATCAATCCTACCGCAAAGCAGGCAGCGATCAACCAACCGCCCACCGCGTACAGCACGGCAAATAATAATGCCAGCAACAACCGGTTTAACGGGGTCCGCACATGCTCATAATAATCTCTAAAAAAACGATACGTCAATGATTTATAATACCGAAGCGAAATAGTTAACCAAAAGACATACAAAGTTGCCAATAATGTCCAGAAAAGTACTAAGCCCGCATTTGCAAAAGAGGAATACCGGTAATACAGATTTTCCCAATATCCGTTAAATCCCTTCCAGATCAATTGCACTCCATCCTTCACGGCATAGTCGTTTTTGATACGGTATGCTCCCTGCGCTATGTAAAAATGCGGCAACGGCGCATTAACTTCCGCGGTGACTGGCTTTTGACTGTTGATGTAATAAGCGGTAGCAAGCTCATCGGATGTTTGGGCAACTAAGTCATGGTATAGTATGCCAAATAAAATAATTAACAATAGGATACAACGCATAGCGGATTTTACCATTATAATGCACCTTTATCAAGTGATATTCCTTGTTTTCCTGTTTTCCCATATAATTTGGCACTTTAATGATTAGCTCTCTCTGTTTAATTTGTAAAAAAGCACATATACCGTAAATTTTTATAATACATCCTTGAAATAAAAAGTGGCCGCAACAAGAATAGCGCCGATCAATAACGATGCTACGGCATTTGGAACAAAATAAGGATATAGTATCATTATGACACCCGATATCAAAAATACATATTTTTGCTGTTTTTTTTCCGTAATAAGCAAATCCGAATCCGACGGAACCGACAAGAAAACCAACAAGTATTTCCATAATTTTTACCTTCCTGTTAGGCGCTTTGTGGTGTGCAGTATAGGATAACTCATACAGCTTTCAAATTACTCGAATCCAAAACGGATGATAAATAAAAAACCCCGCTGTATGCGGGGTTAAATGGTATGAATTAAACGGTTTGAACTTGAATTGAGGGAGATACAGTTGAACGCAATGCGTTTTCTATAAGCGACAATGTTGATGTCGTGCTGCTCATACATCCTTTGCAAGCGCCGGCATATTGTATATAGACGCTCACATGATCATCGATCTTTTTGATATCGACGATCTCAACGCTGCCGCCGTCACGAGCTAAAATACCGCGGATCTGTTCATCCAATGCCTTTTCACAGACCTTTAACTGCTGAACAACGGTCATCTGCTCGAAGGGTATCTGAATTGGTTGAGCTGCCATTTTTTCTTTTTCCATTTCGGCACGGGTCTGTTCGAGTATATCAACGAGATAAATTTTCTTTTTTTCATGACCGCCCGGACGGATACATGATTTGCAGTATGCGCCGGCTTTAGTAAATTGCGTGATCTCCTCAACGGATTTCAGATCATTTATTCTGATAACATCCTTTATGGTTTGTAAACTCACGCGTGCACACTCGCATACGATCTGTTCTTTTTCCATTGCGGATACATCAACGCCCTTATACAACGATGCCGCGAGTTTGATGACATCATAGGCCATGACGCTGCAGTGCATTTTCTGAGGAGGGATCGCAGGCATATCGTCGGTATCGCGCAATGCATGTTCCACATCGATATTGGTGATCGTGACCGCTTCGTCGACCGTTTTCCCGATACATATCTCTGCCATGATATCGCTTGATGCGATAGCCGTGCCGCAGCCGAAACTTTTGAACTTAGCGTCAAGGATCGTGCCGGTCTTTGGGTCGACCGCCCAGAATAGTTGAACGGCATCACCGCAAGCCTCTGCGCCCCACTCCGCTACGATAAGTTTTGCATTCATTGCTTTTGCCTGTTCTTCGGTGATCTCGCCGCGGTAAAGCGGGTTATTCATACGGTCGGCGACCTTTTTTGAGTAATGCTCCCATAACGAACCGCCGATCAGATCATTTTTTCCCATAACAAACTCCTTTCACGAACGTTTATGATACGATGAGGAGATCGCCCGCAGCCGTTGAACGGATGAGCGGATGACCTCTATCGTTTTTTCAATTTCCTGCTGTGTGGTAAAGCGCGAGAGACTAAAACGAATACCGGTATGCGCCAATTCCTTATCAATGCCCATCGCAGCAAATGTGGGGTTTTCTTCAAGTGATTCCGAAGCACATGCGCTGCCGGTCGAAGCTGCGATACCATGCTGATTGAGGTCCCATAACAACGCTTCGCCCTCTATGCCGCGAAAACTTACCAATATCGTATTCGGCGTGCGCAATGCCCTGCTTCCGACCACAACGGTATCTTCCAGAGAGAGTATGGCATCCTCAAGAAGATCACGCAATCGGCGAACTTCCGCTTCTTCATATGCTAGACTGCTAACTGCAAGTTCCATGGCAAGCCCCATGCCGACCATACCGCCAACGTTGACGGTGCCCGCACGTTTACCGCCCATTTGCTCGCCGCCGTGCAGTAGCGGTGTGAACGTGATACCTTTACGCACATACATCGCACCGACGCCTTTCGGACCGTGAAATTTGTGCGCGCTGAGGGTCATGAAATCGACCGGAATATCCGAAACATTGACCGGGACCTTCCCTAGCGCCTGTACAGCATCGGTATGAAATAATACGCCGCGTTCTTTGGTGAATTCGGCAAGTTCTTTTATGGGGAAAAGAAGGCCGGTCTCATTGTTTGCCCACATGATCGAGACCAAGGCCGTTTTGTCTGCATTGATATACTCGCCGAGAATAGCGGTATCGACGATACCGTCGGAATTAACGGGAAGATACGTTACTTCCACACCAAGCCCCTCAAGAAACCGGCATGTATTCCGTATGCACGGATGCTCAACCTGAGTCGTGATTATATGAGATTTTTTCCCGTTATGAATAAGATCGAAATATACAGATTTCAAAACCGTGTTGTTGCCTTCGGTGGCACACCCGTTGAGTATGATATCATCCCGGTCATCTGCGTGTATCCCGGCATATAACCGATCATACGCGACCTGCATATGCGACCGCGCTTCCGCGCCGAATTGATGCAGCGAATTGGGATTGCCGTACATATCAAGCACAAACGGCGCCATCGCATCCCGAACACGGGGATCTATCATGGTAGTGGCATTATTATCAAGGTATATGCGTTCCATAACGCCTCCTTTTTCAAAAATTATACTCTCGGACAATGAAAAATCAAGAGCAATCGTTAGTTGCTTAGTAACAATTACAATGATGCAATTTTATCAAACCGGTACCCGTTTTCACTATGCGTGATCTTCGATACGGTGTGGTTACCGATCAACAGCCACTCGCCGATTTTTCCGGGTTCCGTAGTCACGACCGCTGTGCCGTCTTCAAAGCGATAATACAGCGTATAATATTCGGGATGTTCGTGACAACTGCGAATAATGTATAATGAATCGTCGGAAAGAACGATCGCATTTGCCGATGTATATCCGGTGCTTTCGAGCTTGATCTTTGCGGCAACGGCACAAACAGCCTCTTCAAGTGATCCGGTACGTTCATATTCACGGGCGATCAAATGGGAGTACATACGGGAATCACACGCCTCGCCTTCTGCAGTAAAACCGGGGAACACGTCGCCTGCATCCTGCACCGTGCCGTTATGCATAAAGATGAATGTGCCTTTGTCGGTCTTTTCAATGAACGGATGAACATTATCAAGCGTCTTTCCGCCAAAACTGCTTTTTCGTGCATGAAGCATGGCGGCAATCGTAGAAAGACCGTTGAAATTGAAGGTGTGTTCCCAAGCGGGCTGTAGTTCTTTAACGACAATATTGTCGGTATCTTTATAAACAACACCGTATCCGTCGCGATGCGGAGCACGCACGCCATACTCGGCCATATGTGAAAGAACGTCGAAATAGGGTTGCAGCGGAACTGCATTTTCAGACAATACGGCAAGCATTCTGCACATAAGAGCTCCTTTTTAAAAAACTCTAGCATACGTAAATGATTTTAGCAATACAAAGCCCTTGCCATGGTTCACATTGACTTCTTACCCTCTTTACTGTATAGTGTTGTGCGAGGTGGTGTATGAAAACAATTATCTTAGACGCCATGGGTACCGATGCACGTCCGAACGCCGAGATCCTTGGCGTATGTCAGGCCTTAAAGAAAAATCCCAATATAATCGTGAAAATGGTGGGCAAACGTACCATGCTGGAAAAGAAATTGCGCTCGTTCGAGTACGATGCGGAACGGCTTGTCATCATCGATGCGCCCGACGAAGTAGAAATGTCGGAGTCGCCCACAAAAGCCTTGAAGGAAAAAAAGAATTCCTCGATGGCTGTGGGTATGCATATGCTGCGCAACAACGAAGGCGATGCATTCATCAGCGCGGGTAATACCGGCGCCGTCATGGCCTATGCACTCATGGAGATCGGCCGGATACAGACGATACAACGCCCTGCGATCGCCACGATCATCCCTACGCCGTACGGTCATACGATCTTAACAGATGCAGGCGCAAATGCCGATTGTAAACCACTCCACCTGCTGCATTTTGCTATCATGGGCGATGTCTATGCGCGCTTGGTATTTAATAAGGAAACACCCCGTATCGGCCTATTGAGCAACGGCGAAGAAAAAGAAAAAGGTAATGACCTTACAAAACAGGCACATGTGCTTATAAGCGAAGCAAAGTTTTTGAACTTCGTCGGCAATGTGGAGGGTAGAGATATCCTGAGCGGCGAAGTGGACGTTGTGGTGTGCGACGGCTTTACCGGCAATATTGTGCTGAAGGCTGTCGAAAGTCTCTTTAAATTCATTTTCAAACTGTTTAAAACCGAAGTGTCTCGCCATATCCTGGCGAAGATCGGCATACTGTTTTTGATGCCGTCATTGAAGCGCATTCTGAAACAGACCGACTATGCGGAATTCGGCGGCGCACCGCTGTTGGGCATCAAAAAACCCGTCATGATCTGTCACGGCAGTTCCAATGAAAAAGCTATCAAGAACGCAATCCTCTACACCTATCGCTACCTGTGCAATGATGTGACCGGCGAACTCACGAAAGAATTAAAAAAACTGAAGGTCATTCCGGAACTCGCAGAAGAACAATGAAAATACTTATATTTCTAACCTGAGAAAGCGCGAGAGATCGCGCTTTTTTTTAACTTATTGCAATGTCCATTCATCCCAATAGGTGATCGGATAAAACTCGGCGATACCGATACGCTCGGCGCGAGCCGTGAACGGCTTGAATAGCGCTGCAGCGCATTGAACAACTTCACCGGCTTCCGCTTCACTTCCGCATATGGCCAATGTGCAATGCGGCACCCATTCCCCCAACGAGTAATAAGGCCACTTCTGCAAACTGAATTTATCACATGCTTCGTGCAACACGGTATTAACGGCATACAACGGGTCGGATAGCGGTGTTGATAAAAAAACGGGGAAGTCATTAACAGTAAATAGGCCGAGATGCGTAAAGGTAATGTTAAACGGTTTGCGTGACTGGCAAACGGTTTTGACGGCATTTTGGATCATGTCCTTATCAGAGACGGAATCGTATACCGCAACGGTCAGATGCGGCCGAGCGTTGCCGATAGAATCAAGCGACGGAAGCCCGTTGTCGGCCAACGTTTTCCACATTTGTATGATCTTTTTTTCACTCTCATAGTCAAAAAGAATTTCAACGGCTATCGGCATAAAAATTAACGGCAGCCCCTTCGCAGACGCTGCCGTTGCTGTCAACTCCTTTTATTGCACTTCATCGCTATAATCAACGTCATCGTCTTCGGTATCATCATCGGAATTGAACCATCCCGGCGAAAAATTGTATTTACCGGTCGTAAAGCTGATATAGAACGTATTGTCGTCATTGCCTTCGCGGGCAAATTCATAGGCAACATTCAATTCATAACCCCATAAAGAAAAACCATTCCCGATCGTCCACCGATTTGCCGCATTATATCCGGCACGGATACTGTAAAAATCAGTCGGTTTCAACTCCACACCGGCAGCATAACGATTGTCATCATTATCGGCCATAAGCATATTTGCTGAAGCGCCGAGCCACTCCAGCGGCTTATATCCTGCGCCGATGGTCATACGCCATGGTTCCGACACGCCGTTTATTTCGGGAGCAATGATGTTATCAAAGGTATACCCGACGGCAAGATTATCAAGCGGCATGAATAAAATACCGGCGTTCAAACCTTCGTCAATGTCATGAGCGGTCTCCTGCCAGCGGAAGCTCAGCCCCATACTGATCATCTCTCCGAACGGCAATCGTTCAAAGGAGCGTGACAAGGTAATGACCTTGTTGTTCTGATCAAGATAACGGTTCTGCGAATGAGTGTAAGAAACGCCGCCCAGTGAAAAACTCCATGAGTAACTGCCGTCATCTTTACGTTCCTGCATCGTGTAATAATTAAATGAGAAAAAACTGTTGCCGGCATAGCGTTTTACGATGGCAGGATATGCCGGGTTGATCATCACCGTTTGATTGACCGACCATGGATATGCGATCGAAGCGCCGCCCATTGATTCATTGAATGCCGACCCCGATGTCGACATCGCATGCGCCGCAACAAAGCCGATGCAGCAAATAATACCTGCAATAATTCTTTTCATACTAAGCCCTCCCTTATGTCGTTACGCAATGAGACTTGTTTTACCCGCAAAACGTTTCACAGATACCACAAGTATAGCATGCGACTTCTTTTTATCAAGTGGTCGGTTTTTTATAACTTACCGATTGCAGGAACAATCCGTGTGCCGGTGCCATCTGACCAGCGACGGTACGGTTTTTTGCGTCAAATATCTCGGTGATATTGTTGACCTTTCGTTCGCCTAGCCCGATCTCCACAAGTGTACCGGTCATGATCCGCACCATGTTGTAGAGAAATCCGTCGCCGTCATAGATGATCTCTATCATACGGCTTGACTCAACGATCTCAATAGAATTGATCGTACGAACGGATTTACTTTTTGCTTTATCGGATGTGAATGATGTGAAATCGTGTTTCCCGCACAATAATTCTGCGGCTTCCCGCATAATACTCGGCAATAACGGTCTTTCAATATGCCATGCATAATACCGGTCAAAGACCGACGGGAACTTTCCATTGTCGATACGGTACAAGTAGCGCTTACTCACGGCGTTCAGTCGAGCATGAAATTGATCGGGCATTTCTTTCGCTTCATACACAACGATATCATTGGGAAGATATGTACGGCAAAACTCCAACAATTCATCGATGGTGAACACTGCCTGCGTTTTGAAATTGGCGATCTGCGCATTTGCATGTGCGCCGGCATCGGTACGGCCGGAACCGTTGATCTCCACCGCTTCTCCGGTAAGCCTGCTGAGCACAGCTTCGATCTTTCCCTGTATCGTCTTATCGCTGTCGCCCAGCCGCTGCCAACCGCGGTACCGCGAACCGTCATACGCGATGGTCAATTTGATATTTCTCATGTTATTTACTCCATTTGTGTGCTTCAATTTGATACTCGTAGTAATATTTTCGTTCCCCTTCGCCGGGGCGTTTTGATCCGCCGCCGACCTTAATCAGTTTTCCCCATATCGTGAGCTTCCCTTTTGGGAGCGGTATTTTACTGTAAATGACAAGCTGGCCGATGCTTGTCTCAACATAGTTGATGGAAGGATACGCCTCGTTCATTGTGATCATGTGTTGCGCCATGAGATCGGTCACTTCACCGTCAAGGATAATATACCGATTTTCCCATTGAGACAAATCGCCCGTAAGAAGATTATACCGGCGTAAAACGGTACTTTTCGGGAAGTAATGCTCAACTTTCGGCGAGCGTTCGAGATACCATTCCAATTCATCGGGGTTTTTAACGGTGATACGCACCTGCCCCTTCATATCTTCTTTGTTATCAGAGTAACCGTATGCCGTAGTTATATCGAGCAATATGGTACTGTTCTTTTGAAATGATCCGTTCAGCGAGTAATCGCCGCCTTTCGGGTCCGATGCATCAATGCGCAGCGCATCTTTGGTTATACTGCTGTGATATCCTTCAATGAACGCTCCGGTCTGGTAGAGATTTATATCAAATGATGCCTCGCCCATATCCGCATTCCAAAAACCTGTCAGGCTTGGTAGCACTGCGCCGACAAAATCTTCCGACATTTTACCGCGGATCATCTTTCCGCGTAGCTTAGTGCCGGTAAAAACGCTGTCGAAAACGGCATATACGCCATTCGCCTCGTCTTTAACGGAAAACGAAAAACGGTCGCCCATATGCGTGCCTTCGATCGAGAGATCGGTGCGTCCGGTATCATCGCGAAAACTACCGGAAAGTCGCCCGTCGGTATCCATGATACCGGCTGAAAACAGCTCACTACCCGTATCGATCGCCACTTGATATATGGTCATAGTAGGTCCTCCTGCAACTGCTGTCATTATCAAACAACACACCGCCGCCGTCATTACTATACTATATTTCATAAAATCCCTCCCCAATACTATACGTTCAATGACAAGTATAGTATAGATTGTTTTGATAAAGAACGCAAGAAATCTGCTGGCCGCAAATAATCTTTACTGCGAAAATTTTCCTTTAACATCATACAACAACCAGATACTGAGGCATCGGCTAGTATTCTTCTTTTATTTCTTTTTCAATTCGCGTTCCCAAAATGCATTGGTATTCTCCATATAATCCTTATCGCTCATGAGATCTGCATTGAGCCTGTCCATTGTTTGCGGGGAAATAACGCGAAATTGCGCCAATTCTTTTCCCGCCGTATGCAATGCCTCTTTGTACTGTTCAACGGAGGGAAATCCCGTGCGGAGAACTTCGCCGCAATTACGATATATTTCAGCTATCGGGCGATACCGTGAAAATGTCATGCTCAGAATATCAAAATTATTCTTCCCGGGAAATCCGGCATTGGACATGACAAAGATCAACGGGTAGTTATTTACACGGCCGTTATGCGCAAAATTGCCGTTCTCCCGCTGCACGATCTGCGGTGTGGCAATAGGGATCATGCGGTCGAGAAAATTTTTCATCAATGCGGTCATCGTGCCGGTATACAACGGCGTGGCCAACCCAACGATATCGGAATCAAGGAATATCTTCATAAGATCTTCCATGTCATCGCGAATAACACATTTGCCCGGTGTTTTCGACCAACACCCGAAACAACCGGCACATTGCAAAATTTTTTTATAGACGAGGCATATATTTTCGGTCTTTGCTCCAGTTTCCTTAGCGCCTGCCAATAACGATTCTGCCATAATATTGGTATTCCCATTCTTACCGCGGGGACTTCCGTTGAAGATCGTGATTTTCATAGTTACCTCCGTCACTATCGACAGTATATGATGTTTTAAGCACTATTGCAAGATATGAAAAACACGCATCGATCTACAGATATGAAACTATTTACGTATCTGCTTGTCATATACAGAGCATGAGGAAAAATATACTACTAAAAAAAGAAGGTACCCTATGATCGACACAATCAAAACAACAACCGCATCAACTGCAAACGACGCATCCGATACCGCGAACAACACCCGGCACACCATTATTGTAGATACGCTTAGCAAGCGGTACGGGCGTGACAAGTACGGCTTGAAAGATTTTTCACTCACCATGAACAACGGTATTCTCGGCCTGCTTGGTCCGAACGGCGCCGGAAAGACCACGCTGATGAAAATTATTGCCACCATAGCACAGCCGACATCCGGTTCGGTAACATACAATGGCAAAGATATCACCAAGGAACCGAATGCAGTTCGGTCGGTGTTGGGATTTTTGCCTCAGGACTTCGGCGTGTATCCGAATCTGAACGCATATGAATTTCTAACCTATATTGCTGCCATGAAAGGGATCGGCGGGGCTCAATTGCGCTCAAGGATCGAACGCCTGCTTGAAGAAGTAAATCTTATCGAAGTGGCAAAAAAACCGATCGGTACATATTCAGGAGGCATGAAACAACGTATCGGTATTGCACAAGTATTACTGAACGATCCCAAGATACTCATATTTGACGAACCCACCGTGGGCCTTGACCCCGAAGAACGCGTGCGGTTCAGGCATTTGGTCTCCGAACTTGCAACGAACGCCATCATCCTTCTTTCATCACATATCGTGTCAGATATTGAGACAATAGCCGATGAAGTGGCGATCATGAAAGACGGTATGCTTGTTACACACGGGCTGCAATCGGATATTACCGATACCGTCAAAGGAAAAGTGTTTGAAACAGAGATCGCTCTTTCCGCGCTCAGCGATTTCAAATCACACAATATGGTGGTCAATACCTTCCGAAAAAAAGATACGGTGCTTGTCCGCTTCATTACGGAATCAGCAAATACAAACGCAACAGCCATGAGTCCGACTCTTGAGGATTCATATTTATATCTTACAAAAAGAAGTGAATGATATGCGAATATTCTATGAATTGATAAAAGCAGATTATCTGCAACGTACTCGTAGCTACGGATTTTTGGTAACGCTTGCAATAAGTTTACTTGCCGCATACTATTTCGTCCCAATGCCGGGCGCTACGTACACAACGGTGAGGTTCGGAGATTACGTCGGTAATTATAACGCGGCATGGATAGGATGCGTCACCGCATTAATGTCAAGCGTATTCATTGCAATGTTCGGTTTTTATCTCATAAACAACAGCATCAAGCGAGACATCACCACTGGTGTCGGAGTAATCGCCGCAACAACAAAGGTATCTAATTTTACGTATTTATTAACAAAATGTATCAGTAACTTTTTAGTACTGCTCTCGATCATGGTGATGGTCATGGTAATGGCCGTTTTCCTTGTAATCACTCGCGGTGCTGATTATCCGTTCGCTGTTATCCCCTTTTTACTGCCGTATCTGCTTGTGACGCTTCCGTGTATGTTCGTTATAGCCGTATTGGCAACCGCAGCCGAGGTTATCTTTAGAAAAAATCAAATACTCCAAAACATCGCTTATTTTATAGTGTTTTGTTTTGTTATGTCGAGCGCTGACCGAACAAGAGGACAAGAATCAACATTTGATTTTTTCGGCCAAAGTTTTGTATCAAACAGCATTCAGCATATGGTTCAGCAAAACTATAACACAAATGCAACCGGCCTTGCGATCGGGTTTCAGATCCATCGCGGTGTGCAGACCCAATATTTTCAATTCGACGGAATATCGTGGACTCAGAAATTTATTTTCAGCAGATTGTTATTAATTTTATACGGTCTTGGATTGATCTGGCTGTGCTCATTTATATTTCATCGCTTCAGGGTTCGAGAACGACCGATCAGTAAAAAAACTCCGATTCCATGCGAGGAGAAGCAGTCAAGCATGTTGTCAGACACCATGCATATTGCATCGTTGCCTCCGATCGCAGCAAATTACACTATTCTCCCGCTAATCAAGACCGAACTGCTGTTGCTTCTTAAAAAAGGCCCGAAATGGTTCTGGCTTGCAAATATCGGATTGATGATATCATTATTTTTTTCACAGATCACGACAGCACATCAGATCATACTGCCGCTGCTCTGGGCGTTGCAGATCAATCGCTGGTCTGATCTTTTCACAAAGGATGAAACGCACATGGTCCATTACTTCACATATTCGGCATATCAGCCATTGAAACGGTTAATGACTGCGCGAATAATAGCAGCGGTTGTATTAGCCGTGCTGTTTGCTTCACCGCTTGTAATGCGTTGTGCAGCCGTTGGTAATATTGCCGCGGCAGTAAGTATCCTAGAAGGTGCATTACTGCTGATAACCGCCTCCCTGTTCTTCGGAATACTGACCGGCGGAAGCAAATTATTTGAAGTGCTGTTGATCTTTTTTACATACGGGAATTTGAATCATGTCCCATTCATGGATTATTTCGGCGGGCTTGATACAACTGCTGCGATGAGATTACAGCTTCTGGTTATTATTAGCATACTGTTTGCCGTAGGTTTTGTCACACGCAAATATAAATTAAATCACATCTGATGTTTTTTAAAATCGGGCAGCAGCACAGCTGCCCGTAAATTTCAATTACAGCGAAAACTCCATCCCGACGGTTTTAAGTAACGCATACCAGCCGAGATAATAATTATATTTGG
>CAZIJP010000046.1:0-17553 GCA_964539615.1 uncultured bacterium | reverse complement strand
AACTTAGGAGCCACACCTTGTACAGTACTATTTTGAATCGCTCAGGTTAGGTATATATAAACAATGCGCATGAAAAACTATTTGGCAGAACGCTTAACGAGGCTCAAAAACTTAATTATCGGGACTATTATCCGAAGGAATCTATTGAAGTGTTAGATCAGCAGGTTCTTCCGTTACTTGAACGCGGCGATAGTTGGGAAGGCGTGTTGGATGTATTTGATTCTGCGGGAAGGAGATTTCCGCTATGGGAGCGTGCCGATACCATTCGTGATAATGAAGGAAAAATGTTATACAGTTTCGGGTTCATGCACGATGTCAGCGAGCGTAGGAATATATTGAATGCGCTACGGGAAAGCGAAACTCGATTACGCGAGGTACTTGAGAACTCGTTGGATGTGTCGTATAAAAGAAATTTAGCGACCAATGTCTATGAATATTTAAGCCCTGTATTTGAACGGATCTCAGGTTATTCGTCTGCGGAAATGATGACCATGCCTGTGGAAAAGGTCATAACGTTGATACATCCCGATGACAGAACAATCGTGAGTGGCGCACTTCAAGCCCCGACTATTTGTTCTCTCGGAGAGGCACGCCACTGTACGTATCGTTTTAAACATAAAAATGGCGAATACCGATGGTTTCACGATAAATTTATTGTCATATGTGATAATCGTAACATAGGATCGGGATTGATCGGCAGCGTCAGCGATATAACGGATCAGAAGCGCGTTCTGGATACGCTCGATACGGAGCGGAAGCGATTGGCAGCTATTATAGAAGGTACCCATGTAGGCACTTGGGAATGGAATGTGCAGACGGGAGAGACCGTTTTCAATAATGAATGGGCACAGATAATCGGTTATTCGCTTGAAGAACTGTCGCCGCTCAGCATCAAAACATGGGAGCGATTTGCACATCCGGATGATCTGAGGCTTTCCGGAGAACTGTTAGAGAAGCATTTTTCCGGAGAATTGCCCTATTATGATTGTGAATGCAGGATGAGACATAAAAAAGGGCACTGGGTGTGGGTGCACGACCGCGGCCGTGTTGATTCATTCACTCCTGACGGGAAACCGCTTATGATGTTCGGCACGCATACTGATATATCTGCAAGGAAGCACATCGAAGAAGAATTACAGATAAACCGCAAAGAACTTCAGGAACAAAAAGATCATTTTGAGCGGTTGGTCAGTATGCTGCCGGTAGCGGTGTTTTATTGTGATGAGGAATTTAATATCATTTACATGAATAATGCGGGCTCACGATTATTCGGCTGTTCCTATTCGATGTGTTGTACGTTGGGATCGTTTATATCTACGAGCGAATATGCAAAGATCATAGAAAAATTGCAATCGTATACTCCCGGTACGGCGCCGGTACAATGTTTGACACACTGTGTCACGACCGGTGATATCATGATCGACGGTATACTCACGGGCGAACGGTTCAGCGATCATCAGAACAGAACGGTTTATTTATTATCGTTTATCCCGTTGAGCGAGGTTGTTGAAGGTGAATTACTTCCGGATGACAGTTTTTATAAGCAACATAAAATAACTAAGCGTGAGCGTCAAGTTCTGGAAATGCTGCTTAAGGGCGAGTCGCGTGCCGACATCATTAAGGTCTTGGGCATAGCTGAGGGAACTTTAAAAAAGCATTTATTTGACGTATATGAACGAATGAAGATATCAACGTATGACGAGTTTTGTGAAAACGTAAATGAGCATATGAACAATCGCTTCGAGCGTGATGCGCTGACCTTTTCATTGCTAAAAAATCTAATTCAGCGAAAATAAAATTTCCATATGAACTTTAAGTTCATTGTTTTCTTAATTCGATTCGTTTATAATCTCAAATGATGCGATATGTGGTTATCTGCATGAATGACTGGGCGACCCATAAAACGGGAGGGGATTATGAAACGTTTATCTGATGTTTCGATAAAAGGTAAAGTTCTACTTGCTGTAGTGCTATTCGTGATCATGATCATCGGGATTCAGCTGGAGCATATCAGAGCGTTAAAAGAATCAGAAAAGGAATTTGACACTTTTTATATCGAGAAATTCAAGGGAGCGCTTATCTTGAACACTGTTTTAAAACATTTAATGGACATCCGAGATGATATGCAGGTAAGTTATATTGCTGCCGGTCAGAGCGATTTGTCCACTGTAACGAGTCGATCAGAGTCTATACAGGAACATGCAAAAATATATAAAGATGAATGGGAAAAATATAAAGCATTTACGTTAAGTGATGAAGAAAAAAAATTAGTTGCGCAATTTGATGATCTTGTATCACAGGCTGTGCCGAAGCGAGAGGCATTTGCGGCAAGTATTTCGGCGAATGATCTTGTATCTGCAAATATGAATTATAATGAATGGTTGATATTTTTCAGCCAGTATAAATTGGTAGTTGAACAACTGATCGACAATCAGGCTAAACACGGAGAAGAAATGATGAAAGAAATCGAAGGAGACGCACAAGACGGTTTCTTTCAAGGGCTTATCGTCCTCGCTATAGCTTTAGCATTTTCCGTGTTCTTGTTTTTTGCACTGTCACGAGCGGTAACCGTTCCTGTACTGAAAGGACTTGCTTTTGCTGAAAAACTCGAGAAGAGCGATATAAGTACGCGTATTGATCTGGATCAGCAGGATGAGATGGGTCAATTATGTCGTGCTTTAAATATCGCTGCAGACAATTTATCCTCTTTGGTTCGCGAGATACATGCCTCTGCGCAGAGCGTAGCAGCGGCCTCCGAGCAGATATCGGCATCTTCCGAGGAATTGGCTGCAACCGCAAATGAACAAAGTTCGCAGACCCAGTCTATTGCATCCTCATTGAACGAATTGGCGGTAACATCTGATAATATTTCCGAAGAAATAGAGCATACAAAAAACATCACCGATTCATCGAATGCAGAAACTGCAAAAGGTGTAACGATAATTCAGAACACGATCGACGGCTTGAAATCGATCAATGCGCAAACCGATAATCTTTCCGAGATCATCGCTAACCTTAGCAGATCGACCGGGAAGATCGGCAGTATCATCTCCGTGATCGACGATATCGCCGATCAGACGAATTTACTTGCGTTGAATGCGGCCATTGAAGCTGCTCGAGCCGGCGAGGCAGGCAAGGGGTTTGCGGTCGTTGCTGATGAGGTAAGAAAGCTTGCCGAGAAAACAGCCAATGCTACACAGGAAATAGTCGATATCATTAAAAAGTTGCAAAGTGATTCGGAGAATGCAGGCCAAGCTATGCAAACGGTCAGTACGGAAGTACAGAAGGGGGTTGCGCAGGGGCAAGAATCGCTGGACGTACTTGACAGTATCGTTAAGTCAGGCGATAAAGTGCTTGAGGCAACCGCAACCGTTGCCACGGCCGTAGCTCAAGAAACGGCTGCGATCGAAGAGATCAACGGCAGCGTTCAACAAATGGCTGCAGCCACCGATGAATCATCGAAAGCCGTATCCGAGGTTGCACGTACGGCCGAAGAGCTTGCAAAACAAGCGGAAATGTTGAAGGATCTCGTAAATCAATTCAAATTGGCAGATGAGACCTCCAAGAATTTGACAATCAAATAAGAAGGACCGTTTAGTTACTGCAAAACAGCGGGGCTTGCTCCGCTGTTTTTTTTATATCAGATCATTCGTAGTATGTATTTCAGCTGTATTTAAATATGGGAACAATTATTTGTGATTTATACTATGCGATTAATGTCCGGCCAGCGATTTTTCGGTCCAGTCGATCGCAGACAAATACAGGTGCGGTACCGGAAGATGGCCGATCTTTAGATCTTCGATGTTTTGCGTAACTATATCCCATTGCGCGCGCTCAAACGATTCTGCCAATGTCCACAATTTCCCCATTTCGCCTTCTCGATGAAGTATGGCTGCGGTGATATGTTTTGCCAGATGTAATTCATTAAGTATTTCTTCTTTCGGTCGATCAAGGAACGCATCAACGAGTGAAAGCATGCCGGCAAGAAAGTAATCGTCCGCTTCCCGTTGTTTTCCCGTTGCTAGTGCGATCTCTTCGCAAAAACGTCCGCGGGACACGGCGATCGACATGAGTTCAGACGGTTTATCGTATGCCATGGCGCTGAGAGCCACAAGTGAGATCCATTTTTTTAACTCGTTCATACCGAGGAGCGTTAATGCCTGCATGATTGAGTGTACGGATTGCCTGAAACCGAATGCGGCCGAATTGATGAATTTCAACAACTTCACCGTTAATGCAAGGTCGTTCTTAATAACTTTCTCGATGTCCTTGAACTCGAAATATTTTGCATGGATCGTGCGCATAAGCTGTATATAGGTAAATTTGTTTTCCGGGATTTTTTTAGATTGAATAATGACCGGTTTACTGAAAAAATAACCTTGAAATAACTGGTAACCGAGCATTTTCGCTTCTTCAAGGTCATCCTGAGTCTCGATCTTTTCAGCCAAGTATATCATCCCGGGCCTGCGGGTCTGTCGAATCACCTCCGCGCGGTCGAGCGGTTTTGTTAAAATAAAATCAATCTTGATGATATCGGTGAGCTCCAATAACGGCCGCCATTCATCGGACAACACGAAATCGTCCAAGGCGATCGTATAACCGTGTTCTTTATATTTTCTGCATACCCGATAAATATCGTTATCCGGTTTTACATTTTCAAGAATTTCTATTACGATCCTGTTTTTAGGTAAGACCAATGCTATCTCGTTTAAAAGCATGGCTCGAGAAAAATTGAGAAACATCCGTTGATTGCCGTGGACTGTTTTCATACCCATCTGCATGAAGGCATTACTGATGACTGACGAAGATGCCATGTCGCTGTCGGTGGATGACCGGCAGAAATTTTCAAAACCGGTACGGAACAGCAGCTCATATCCGAACACATGATGATTGCTGTCCAATATGGGTTGACGCGCCATGAAAAGATCTTCCATTTTTCCTCCGCAGTTGGATTCAGTATACCATAGAAGCTTTTTTAAAACAATATTCAAACAATGATTTTGTTTCTTCCGATTTTATTTGACAGTAAAAAAAAGAAGCATACAATCCTGCCATGCCGTCGGGAGTGCGGCGTCTGTATGAAACGACCGTCGTTAAGAAAAAATGTCAAAATTTCAATCATCGAGGGTATCTTTGCCCAGATCTATTCAAGCATAGCGGCGCCGGGAAGTATTTTTATCACAAAAATGGCACAGATATTGGGCGCATCACCGATTCATTTCAGTATTCTTTCAGCGATCGGCCGTTTATCCGATGTTTTTCAACTGCTCGGGCTTGCTTATACCAGCAATAAAAAATCATTGAAACGATCCGTGATTGTGCTGGCAGGCTTTGGTCGCGGGTTAACGTTCTTATTCGGATTTTTGCCGTTCATGTTTCCCAACTTAACGGCATTGTGGTTTTTTATCATATTGTTTTTTATCGGCATGGCATTGCAGGCAATGTCTGCCAATGCATGGCTGGCGTGGGTTTCCGATATTGTCCCGGCGAATATTCGAGGAAGATTTTTTTCGCGGCGGTCATTTTTTTTATTGATCGCAGGGTTGCTTACCGGATATGCGGTGGCGTTGTTCATCGATCTTTATGCGGAAGAACCCGGACGTATAACAGCTGTTATTTTTTCTCTATTCAACGGGCGCGGGTTATTTTCTCCGAGTATGATCCTATATTGTTTTTTATTCATCTTCATCGCTGCTGCCGCGATAGGTATTTACGGTTTATTTTTGTTAAATAAACAGGACGAGCACATTACGGAGAAACGATCGGTGCCGTTTAGCCATCAGCTGAGTTCAGCTATTAAAGACACAAACCTCCGCAGTTTATTGCTGTACGGGGCATGGTGGATGCTTGCGGTGGGTATCGGTGCACCGTTTTGGCAGCCGTTCATGCTACAAACGCTGAAATTGTCGATAATGACCATTCAGATCTACGGCACATTGAGCGTGTTGGGGTCTGTGCTTTCTTTACGGTATTGGGGAATTCTCATCGATAAATTCGGCAATAAACCGTCGATGCATATTGCCGTCATCATGGGCAGTATCAATCCGCTTGTGTGGATATTCATAGGCCCGGACATGTATTGGCCTATTTTCATTGAGGCCTTCACTTCGGGTATCATGTGGGCGGGAGCAAATGTCATTGCCACCAATTTTGTATTGTCGATCGCACCGCCGGCGAAAAAACAAATGTATTCCGCTTTGTTCGGTGCTACAACGAGTTTTTCCATTATGATCACCATGCTTTTATCGGGAATTTTTATGCCTCCGCCGATAAAGATCGGTTCACTGCAGCTTACATCATATCAGGTGCTTTTTGCGCTGACGGGGTTATTACGATTTACCACGCATATTCCTCTTGCGCGCATCCACGAACCGCGAGGGAAATCTTTTAAATCCGCACTGTATTTTCTTCAGGATGCGGTCAGCCGGCGAATTCGCCCTTTCAACCAGCCGAAATGAAGAAAAGACCGTTGATACTTGGACATCGCGGATACCGTGCCAAATTTCCCGAAAACACGATGCTTGCATTTCAAAAAGCGCTTGATTTCGGCGCAGACGGCATTGAATGTGATGTGCAGAAAACAAACGATGGTGTCTTCATTGTTTTTCATGATGATACTACCGGGCGGTTGACCGGTGTTGACGGTACAATTGCGGTCATGGACTATGCCCAAATCACGGCGTTGCGGGTCAACGGCGAACCGATACCCCGTCTTTCCGAGTTGGTTATCGCCTGCTCGCATAGTTACGTCAACATAGAATTGAAGGGCGATACCGTTACAGCGAACGATTGTCCTGGGATCTTACGCGAGATCAGTAAAACAGTACAACCGGAATCAACGATGATATCTTCGTTTCATCATCATCTTTTACCATATTTCCGCAGGCACGGTTATCCAATCGGTATGCTGGTCGGCGATGAATATATACAAAAGGGGATTATTAGATTGTTATGGGATATAGCAAGACTTCATCCTGATCATGTAAATCTTCCGATAGGAGTTTTTCACTATGCGAACCGGTTTGTAATAAAAACTACATTATCAATAATGCATCTGTTAGGAATAAAATTGGTTTTTTGGACGGTCAATTCCGAAGACGATTTTAATACTGTCATTCCGTTCGCCGATTGTATAATCACCGACGAAGTTGAAAAGACCGTAGTTCGTGTCAAGAATCTTTGACGAATTGTTTATGCCTGAGAATCGTTGCGGGCAATGATCTCGTCAATAGTAAGTCCCCATAGTGTTGCGGCTTTTTCCAGCATAGCATATTCGTCATTTCTGATCGCTCCGTCGAGAGAACTGATGGAGACGGCCAGCTCAAGGGTTTCCTTTAATAACAGTTTGTCTGCATGTGTTGTTAAAAAATCGATCGTTTCATCGGCTAAAGCAACTTTGTCGATCTCGCTTGCGTCAATGAACAGATCCGTTTCATGGGCAATATCAAAATCGATCATTTCTCTGAATTTCAGCATGAATGAGCGGATAAGATGGGTCTTTTTTGACAGGTCGGTATCACTCATCGATGTTACATAATAAATAAACCTGAAAGCCGCTTGTAAAGGCGTCATAGTTACCTCCATTGCTGTATGGTAATGCTAATTGTCCAATTTTGCAAGTGTATTGTACTTATGATTCTCAGTCAAAAAAAATGACGAAGATTGATTTATACATAAAATGTTCTTGAAATTAAGGGTTGATATTGTTAGAATGTCGGAAATAGAAAGCGGATGATATGTATGAATACAATACTGTATCCGGCACCGGTTTACGGTTTTTTAGCATTTTTATCGAGACAAGGCATTAAGCCTCAGGATGGCCGCGAACTAAGGATACTCGATTGCGGCGCAGGCGGAGCGGTGCCGCCGTTGGCATTGTTTGCCGATAACGGATTCAATGCTTTCGGTATTGATATAGCTCAAGCTGAGATCGATAAAGCGCGTGCTTTCGGTAAAGATCATTCCGTTGCAATGAACATCACACACGGCGATATGCGTTCGATTCCATTCGCGGACAATACATTTGATTGTCTCTATGAGTATCATTCAATGGGGCATATATCAAAGCATGATACCGATACCGCCATTCGGGAAATGTACCGTGTGCTTAAGCCGGGCGGTTTTTGTTTCCTTGGTTTTATGATGAACGACACCTGGCCGATACTCGGTAAAGACAACGGTAACGGAGAATACGCTCTGGTTGAGGGAGGTGAACATGTGGTTCATTCCGTTTATAAAGACGGAGAGCCCGATGCCTATTTCGGCAATTGGGATATTGTGTTAAAAGAAAAGTTACTTCGTTGGTATACCGGTTGGTCACAAACATTATCTTTGGAAGAGTGGAAGAAAATGTTCGCAGATTCCCGGTCAGCGCATACCGCTGTAGAAGTAGCACAGATGTTTGAAGAGCGCGTAGAGAAGGGAAATTACACGCATACATTTTATACGGTACAAAAACCCCGTGAATGATTTCATAGGTAGAAATAAAGTCCGATCGCGTCTGTTTTACGGACAAGTAATGTTAAATATTATTTGACCTTCGCTTCTGTCGGGTATATACTCAGTAAATGATACTACGTATTGCCTTCTCATTATTGCTGACGGTAGGATTGTTTTTCCAGTCGGGTTATTCGTTAGACCCGACCAAAAAAATAACGCAGTACGGGCATCTTTACTGGAATGAACTGAACGGACTACCGCAGAATTATACCCATTTTATTATACAGGCTCCCGACGGGTATTTATGGATCTCAACACAGGAAGGACTAGTGCGTTTTGATGGTGTTCATTTCACCATTTATACCAAAACGAATACGCCGATATTAACAAATAATTATTTTACCGCATTGCATTACGATACAAAGGGGAATCTTTGGATCGGTACTTCCGGCGGCGGTATTTTTAAGTATAGTAACGGAATTTTTTCTACTCCGCTTGAAAACACCAATATGGAAGAAGAGATCATTTATAACATTACTACAATCGGTGATACCGTCTATTACGGTACGGATAATGGTGTTCGAGTTGAGGGTGAAAAGGTAAAAAAATGGATACGTGTTGAAGACGGGCTTTCAAATAAAACGGTTCGGAGCTTGTATGCCGATAACGGTATTGTGTGGCTAGGTACGCGCGGCGGTGTGGATAAGATATTGCCGGACGGAACCTTAGAACATTTGATACATCCGGCATTTTCTATCGGCGTAGATTGCATATGGAAAGATAAAAAAAATGTGCTGTGGTTTGGGACTCACGGCAACGGCTTGTTTTACATGGAGCGCGGCGCCATCATGCCGTTTGCAAAAAACAATGAATTGCCGGGACTTTTTATCAGATCACTTACCGATGATAAAGACGGTAATCTTTGGATCGGCACAACCAATGGGCTTGCTCGTCTTAACCAATACGGATTCGACGTGATCACCAAAGAAAACGGACTCAAGGATGATTTTATCTTTCATGTGATGGAAGATAAAGAAGGTAGTTTGTGGCTCGCAAGCAGGGGTGGGTTGACACAATTTTATAATGTTAAATTTACCTGTATATCAATTGATGAAGGTTTGCCGACCGAGGATATCAACGCTGTTATGGAAGACCGACGCGGAAGGCTGTGGGTCAGTACATACGGCAAGGGTGTCGCCGTTATTGACGGTAAAAATATACGCCTTATTACCGCTGCCGACGGATTAGGGCATGATACCGTATATTCATTATATGAAGATAGGGCTGGGAATATTTGGGCCGGTCATTCCCGCGGACTCAGCGTTTATAACGGGACTAGTTGGAAATCATACGGGCTGGAAAGCGGATTCCGAACGACGATCGTTAAAGCGATGCTTGAAGATGATCAGGGGCGGTTGTGGGTCTGCACTGAGGACAGCGGCGTATATATACGCAACGGCGAGCGTTTTGTTGAGACTATCAACGGAGTGCCTCTTCCGAAAGATGATGCGTTTGCAATTTTTAAAGATTCAGCGGGAAATATGTGGATAGGCACAATAAACGGATTGTATAAATATGACGGAAAATCTTTCAACCACTTTACAAAAAAGGAGAATGGTCTTGCAAATGATTTGGTAATATGTTTTTTTGAAGATACCGGCAGAAGGCTGTGGATCGGCACAGAAAACGGATTAAGTGTTTATGAGCGCGGAAGATTTTACACTATCACGACAGAAAATGGATTTCCTAACGATGTCATTTTATCGCTTACCGCCGATAAAGAACGCCGATTATGGATCGGATGCAACAAAGGTGTCTTTACTGTCTATATTGATGATCTTATGGATGTGGTTTACGGAAAAAAGGATATCGTGGGAGCGGCATTATACGGACGGTCAGACGGCATGCGCAGCAGCGAATGTAACGGAGGATTTCAACCGTCAGTATGGAAAAGGAAAAGCGGCGAGTTGGTATTTCCAACAATGAACGGTATAGCAATGATCCAACCCGATCTTATCAATCCGGTAGCTAAGGAATTTCCCGTGGTCATAGAACGTATCGTATCGAATACCGTTTCTTATCAAGATTCGGAGAGGATAAAGCTTCCTGCGGGCAGTCAATCGTTTGAGATCGAATATACGGCTATCTCATTTGAAAATCCTCATAGGATCCAATTTCAATATTACATGAAGGGATTTGATAAAAAATGGACCGAAGCAGGTACTCGTCGAACGGCTTATTATACGAATGTACCGCCTGGATCATATGTTTTTACGGTCAAAGCGGTCAATACTGAGAATATGAAGAAGATATTCACCAAATCGGTAATTGTGGTGATCAAACCGTATTTTTATCAATCCAAATGGTTTTATGCATCGTTACTTATTTTACTCGGAGGTGGCGTGTTTGGTTTTTACAGGATACGTATGCATGCTCTTAAACAAAAAGAAAAAGAACTGGCGCGGTTGGTGGCTGAAAGAACGAAAGAACTTGAGCAGGAACAAAAGATCACAGAAATGCAAACAGAAAAGATGCGGGTGTATAATTCTCGCCTGAAAAAAACCAATAAAGATCTTGTGGATGCAAATAGAGAAAAGACCCAATTTATCCATATAGCAGCGCATGATCTGAAAAATCCGCTACAATCGATTATCGGTTATACCGAGTTGATACGCACACAGATTGAAGCAGATTCAATGATCGCAAAAAATATCGGGAAGGTTAGCGACGGCGCACGGAAGATGTTTCATATCATCAGCGAATTACTTGAGAATGCCGAGATAGAGGGCGGAGCGGTAAAACTGGATAAAAAAGAGATCGATGCATCATTGGTCGTTCAATCTATAGTTGCCTCATACAGAGATGCGGCGCAGATAAAAAATCAAATTATACATATCACTACCGACGGCAACACAACAATGGTGACCGATGAAATGTGTTTACGCCGTATAACCGATAATCTAATAAGTAATGCCGTAAAGTATTCGCCGCAAGGGAAACCTATATATGTATCGCTTAGCGGAGATGACCTTATGGTCACGTTGAGCGTTCGGGATGAAGGCCCGGGATTTTTACCGGAAGACCGTGAGAAGCTTTTTGGAAAATTTCAGCGGTTAAGCGCTAAAACAACTGGTGGTGAGACCTCTACGGGGTTGGGTTTGTCAATTGTAAAAAGCTTGACCGATCTACTTGGCGGCGTTATTTATATGACAAGCGAACCGGGACTCGGCGCTGTATTTACCGTTAAATTCAGGCATAACGGAAAAATAAAAGCTAAATAATTCGTTCTTTTTCTAATCCCACAATATTGTCCGGTGGCATTGTTGGCTGTTTTTTTTATCGGTCAGTTACACGATATTGTATACTAAATTCAACCCAAATATCTGTGTTTAAAGTAATTTTAAATGCTCAAGCGTGCTATGGATATGCAGGGTGGTAGCAATAAAGTATCGTAATCGATCGTTAAAAGTATCAAAAGACAAATAAATAGCGGCGAGCGTGTGATTTTTCTCTTTCATTCATAACGAAATTGGATATAATCAGTGAAAACATTGAGGGGGTTGATACACCATGATGAATACACTTCGGTCGAAACAGAAAGCGATTATGTGGATTCTGGTTATTATTATTACGCCTGCATTTATTTTGTGGGGCGTCAGCACGACGAGTAACAGTGGTCAAGGGAAAACGGTTGTTGCAGTTGTCAACAACGAAACCGTGCAGTATCCGGAATTTTACAACCAGTTTGCTCCGCGTTATGAACAAACATTAAAAATGTATGAATCATATTTCGGTGTGCTGGACAAACGTCAGAAGGCCAGCATTTATAATAATGTTGCCGTTGAGGCAGTCAACACGATCATCAATCAGCGTATATTGATCGATTACGCTAAGAAGTTGGGATTCAGCGTTTCTACAGACGAGATCAAGACTGAACTGATCCGTCAATTATCACAATATGACATCGTAAAAACAGAAGGCGTTTTTGATGAGAAAAAATTCAACGAATGGCTTAAAAATGTTGATGAAGCTCAACTGGCGCAATTTGAAAGCGATATTCGCACTCAGCTCCTGAATCGTAAAGCATATGAATACATCAGCCGTTTTGCTCAGGTAAGCAATGATGAGATCACTGCTGCCTATCTTGATAAAAACAGAACGGTTACATTCGGTTATTCTTCAGCCGATATCGGCGAGTATCTTCCGAAGGTAACTTTATCGGAAGATGAGATCAATAAGTATTATCAGGATCAGAAAGAGACCTATCGTCTGCCGACAAAACTGAGTATTGATTACGTAATTGTTGCTCCGGCGTATATTGCCGGGACAATGCAGGTCAGCGATGATGAGGCCCAGAAATACTATGATAAGAATAACGATGAGTTTATGAAAGATGAAGTCAATGTTGAATATATTCGTATTCCTATCGCAGATTATATGTCAAAAGTTACTGTGTCTGCTTCTGATATTGCAGACTATTATTCAAAAAACAAAAACGACTATAATAAGGGTAAGCGTGTTAAGATCGAGTATGCGGCTCTGCGTGTGAATGATTTTACAAAAACCCTTACCGTCACCGATCAGGAAGTTACATCGTATTTTGAAGATAACAAAGAAACATACAAACTTCCTGAAACCGTACGTGCCCGTCATATTCTCATTCGTGTTCTTCCAAGCGAATCATCAGTCGTTAAAAAAGAAAAACGCGCAAAGGCACAGGAAGCATTGAAAGAATTGAAAAGCGGTAAAGATTTTGTCGAAATGGTTAAAAAATATTCAGATGCCTCCGGTGATAACAATGGCGATGTGGGATATTTTAAACGCGACGATATGGTCAAACCGTTTAGCGATGCAGCGTTCAAACTTAAAACGGGAGAGATCAGCGGGATCGTTGAAACGGAGTTTGGGTATCATATCATCAAACTTGAAGACAAAAAACCTGCGTCCTACCAAGACATCAAAGATCCTGCAGTCCGCACATCTATTGAGACCAATATTAAAATGAAAAAAGGCCGTACGGCTTTAGATGCTAAAAAATCAGAGATACAAGGCAAGATGGCATCTTTGAAAGATCTTAATTCATTTGCCCGTGAAAACGGCATGACTCTGGTGTCAACCGATCTTATGACACGCGAAGAGTTTTTACTGAAAGTTGTCCGTAATGATGCTCAAGCCGACCTTGTGTTTGCATCATCGAACGGAATAATGCTTCCGTTGTATGCTGACGAAAATTCAGTCATAATCATGAAAGTGATAGACACTGAAAGTAATTATTACACTCCTCTTACGGCAGTACGCGGAACCATCGAGGAGAAATTGAAAAAAGACAAAGCTCTTGAATTGGCTCAAAAACAAGCAACGGTTTATTACGAGGAACTGAAAAAAGCCGGAGCTGAATTGTTTACCCAAAAAGCACAGGAAATGAAACTAATGCCTGCTCAGACAGGATTTTTCGGTTCTGGTTACAATGATTTTATACCGGGCATCGGCACTGATGCCAATTTCCGCCGTGCTGCATTCAATCTTGATTATGCAGCAATTCCGGAACCTGTCGTATTACAGGGTGATGCGATTGTAATCATGCACTTGGTGGAAAAACGTCCGAATTATACGCCGGAATTTAAGATGATATCTGCCCAAGTGCAGGAATCAGTTAAATTACAAAAAGCATCGAAAAAGACCGCCAGTATTGCGGCTAAGATCAAAAGATCGATATCCGACAAAGGTTTTGACGAGAAAGTGCTGACCTCGTTCGGGTTACGTGCTCAGAAAATGGACAATTTTGATGACAAGAATGTGCCGGATTTTATCAACAGAATGGAAACTCCCGAAGCTGTTGAAAAAACAAAAAAAGAATTGTTCAATACCAAAAAGAACGGTGTTATGAAACCGATACGTATAGGCGACAACTATGTGATCGTTCGGGTGACCGAACGTCAGGAGTCTGCTATACAGGAACTTGCTGCCGTTCGTTCCGACGTCGAAATGAAATTGCGCCGCTTACGCGCTATTGAAATGATCAAAACCGAACTGTCTTCTCAGAAACATACTGCCGTAAAAACGATGAAGGTCAGCGAACCCAATCCGATGTTTAGTGCTGACGATATTAAAAAGATCGCTTCATCAAAAGACACAACAGTTATTGAAAAAGGCTCCGTACTGTATCATATCAACGATATCGCGGTCGATAATGAGGTTGTTAAAAACATGACTCCTGAAGAAAAGGCCACATTTAAAAACCAGATTCAATCGCAAAAACAAGAATACATTTTCCAGAAATGGCTTGAGGAGGCTCGTAAAAAGGCCCATGTCAAAAACTTCATACAAAAATTTCTCCAGCAGGAATAATTTTAAGGGGCGGTAAAACGCCCCTTTTTTTATCCTGATCAAACAGGTCATCGGCACAATTTTTATAATTTTATTATTCAGAATTTTGAGCAGTTGCAAATATGGTACAGTATGGTAAAATGCAATCTGATTTCGAAATTATTACATAACCTTGGAGATGATAATGTCGCGTAAGAAAATACTTGTGACCGGCGGAGCGGGTTTTATCGGTAGTTGGTTATGCAGGCGTTTGATCAATGAAAACAATAATGTTGTTTGTGTTGATGATCTCTCTACCGGAAAAAAAGATACCATTCTTGATTTGATTGGATCACCTGCATTTGAGTTTATACATCATGATATATGCGATCCGCTTGTTCTTGATATTGATGAGATATACAATCTGGCTTGTCAGGCAAGTCCCGTATATTATCAGGCCGATCCAATAAAAACGACCAAGACAAATGTGATTGGCGCTTTGAATATGTTGGAGTTGGCAAAAGCAAATCATGCCAGTATTCTTCAAGCATCAACTTCTGAAGTTTATGGGGACGTTCTCATTCATCCGCAGCCTGAATCATATTGGGGAAACGTAAATCCGATAGGTATTCGCTCCTGCTATGATGAAGGGAAACGATGTGCCGAATCACTTTTTTTTGATTTTTATCGAAAGCACGAATTACAGATCAAGGTCATCCGTATATTTAATACATACGGACCTGCAATGCATCCTCATGATGGCCGAGCTGTGTCAAATTTTATTGTTCAGGCATTGCGTAATGAAGAAATAACCCTATACGGAAACGGAGAACAAACAAGAAGTTTTTGCTATGTCGATGATATTATTAATGGCATAACAGCGATGATGCGTTCAAGAGATGTATTTACCGGTCCGGTGAATCTTGGGAATCCTGAAGAAATTACAATACGGGAATTGGCTGAAAAAATAGTAACCATGACCAACTCTCGGTCATCAGTTCGATTATGCCCATTACCGCAGGATGATCCGATAAGACGAAAACCGGATATAACTCTTGCTAAAGATCAGCTTCAGTGGAGCCCCACAATTACGCTTCACGATGGATTGGCAAAGACAATTGAATATTTTAAACGCATACTGTAAAAATGTATTTTTAAATGTGATTGTATTTTCGGGTATGAGTTTTAAACGGTGTGCTTTTTTCAGTATCAAGGAGTATGTATGAAAATTGGAGTTATCGGAACCGGGTATGTCGGATTAGTAACGGGCGTATGTTTGGCAGATTTTGGATTTGATGTGGTTTGTATGGATATTGATGAGAAAAAAATACAGGCCCTGCGCCAAGGGATCTGCCCGATATATGAGGAAGGACTGGAAGATCTGATTGTTAAAAACAGTGCTTCGAAACGATTGACATTTACTACTGATATTCGGGAAACGGTGACCTCTTCTGATGCGTTATTCATAGCAGTCGGAACACCTGCTCAAGAGAACGGATCTGCTGATCTGACCCATGTTCTCGAAGCTGCGCGAAGCATCGGCACATATCTTGATCATTATACGGTCATTGTCAATAAATCAACGGTACCCGTCGGTACAGGTGTGATGGTGCGATCGGTCATTCTGGAAGAATTGAAAAAAGGAAACAGGGATATTCCCTTTGATGTTGTATCAAATCCTGAATTTTTACGCGAGGGGAAAGCCGTATATGACTTTACTCATCCGGATAGGATCGTTATTGGGACGGACTCAGAACGGCCGCGGGAGCTGATGAAAGAGATATATCGAGTATTAACAAGGAATGAAACGCCGATTCTTTTTTGTTCAATAGAATCAGCTGAAATGATCAAGTATGCGTCAAATGCATTTTTAGCGGTCAAAATAAGTTTTATAAATGAAATGGCGTTATTGGCTGAAAAAGTAGGCGCGAATATCACTGATATTGCTCATGCAATGGGATTGGATTCACGTATTTCGCCGCATTTTCTTAATGCAGGGCCGGGATATGGCGGTAGTTGTTTTCCGAAAGACCTACGGGCGGTCACCGAAATAGCAAGGCGATTTCATGAAGAACTTTTTGTTATTGAAGCGGCTATTTGCGCCAATGAAAAACAAAAAGCAAAAATGGTTGAAAAGATCACGGATTCATTAGGTGACCTTACGGGAAAAACGATCACAATTTTAGGGTTGACCTTTAAGCCGGACACTGATGACATGCGCGACGCTCCGTCGTTGACTATCGTTCCCGAATTGATCAAACGTGGAGCTGTTATACGAGCTTTTTGTCCGCAGGGTAATAAAGAAGCATTGTGGCGTTTTGCAGATATAAAATCAGCGATTACGTATTGCTTGAACGAATATGAAGCTGCCGAGAGAAGTGATGCAATTGTTCTTCTTACCGAATGGAATCAGTTCTGCGGTATGAATCTGGAAAAATTAAAAACCTGTATGACCGGTTCGTATTTTTTTGACCTCCGTAATGTTTATGCAACCGATCCCGAGATCCGAGAATTGTTTGATTATCAAGGTGTCGGTATTTAAACGTAATTACTGTGAAAGGTATCTAGTTTAGATATCGTTTTTTATTTGGTATATGTGTAGACGGTTCCGTGCCGCGGTGTTAAGAATCGTTTTCCTTTGAAACCGCGACGAATAAGTTCTCGCCGGATTACATACATAACATATCCATGGCTGACTATCGTGCAATCTTCTGATTGGGATAAAATGTCGGATAAGAACTCACAGATAGGTTTTTTGAATGATTCGTTTTTTTGTTTTGAAGCGAAATAGCGGCCTAGAATTCCCCA
>CAZIJP010000045.1:0-17654 GCA_964539615.1 uncultured bacterium | reverse complement strand
TGGTGTCATTATCGGGCTTGACTACAAAACTCCCCCATGATTACATTTCCCCCTCTTTTCGTAAAGAGGGGCAGGGGGAGTTAAGTTTGAATCTTGTGTCATTATCGGGCTTGACCCGATAATCCAGAAACCGAATCAAAGGATGGGTCTTTTTCCGATTGTTTCAACCTTGAAATTCCGCTATAATCTCAGCATGACGCAATTCAAAATGGTTTCTCCGTATCATCCCACAGGCGATCAGCCCACAGCGATCGAATCTATTACCGCCAATTATAGTACAAAGGACATGAAACGTCAGGTGCTTCTCGGCGTGACGGGTTCGGGAAAGACCTACACATTCTCAAAGGTCATTGAACGTATCAATCAGCCTACGCTTATCATGACGCATAATAAGACGCTTGCCGGGCAGATATATACCGAGTTGTCTGGGTTTTTTCCGGAAAATAAAGTATGCTACTACATCAGTTATTACGACTATTACCAGCCTGAGGCATACATCCCGCAGACCGATACCTACATAGAAAAAGACGCTTCAATAAACGTCGATATCGACCGTATGCGCCTCGAGACGATCACGTCACTACTGACTCGTAAAGATGTTATCGTGGTTGCAAGCGTTTCGGCCATCTATGGTATCGGTTCTCCGAAGGATTATGAAGCGGGCGCAGTGACGTTCACAAAAGGGCAAAAGATCGATAAAATGAAGATCATGCGGAGTTTTATTCACATCTTCTATGAACGCAACGATCTCGATTTTGCCAAAAGTACCGTTCGCTCGAAGGGTGATATCGTGGATGTGTTCCCGCCGTATGAGAACAATCCCATTCGCATCGCATTGTGGGGGGACGAGATCGAGAGCATATATTATTTTGAGCATCTTACGGGAAAAGCCGTGAAAGCTTGCGATGAGGTTACCATATATCCGGCTAAATATTTCGTTACCTCTGAAGAGAATCTCAAACGCTCGATCAATGAGATACAGGCCGAACTTGAAGAACAGTTAGTGCATTTCAAAGAATCAAACAAACTTGTGGAAGCACAACGATTAGACATGCGCACCAAATACGATCTGCAGATGTTGTCATCCATGGGTTATTGCAACGGCATCGAGAACTATTCCCGTTATCTTACCGGACGAAAAGAGGGCGAGACCCCGTATGTGCTTCTGCATTATTTCCCAAAAGATTTCCTGCTGATCATCGATGAAAGTCACATATCCGTGCCGCAGATACGCGGCATGTTCAACGGCGACCGTTCCCGTAAATTGAAACTGGTGGATTTCGGATTCCGATTGCCGTCGGCATTGGATAACCGGCCGCTGTATTATGATGAATTCGACAAACTGACCGATAAAGTGCTTTATGTGTCCGCCACGCCTGCCGATTATGAATTCGGCGTAAGCACGGCAGTGGTGGAGCAGATCATACGCCCGACGGGATTGCTCGATCCGATCGTTGAGATCCGCAAGACCGAGGGACAAGTCTACGATCTCATGGAAGAAGCAAAAAAGATCATAGCACGCGGCGAAAAGATATTGGTCACCACGCTGACCAAACGTATGTCGGAAGACCTTACGGAATTTTTAAAACGGCACGGTTTTAAGGCAGAATATCTGCATTCGGAAATTGAGACATTTGACCGCATCGCTACATTGAACAAACTGCGCTTAGGCGAACACGACATCCTCGTTGGTATCAATCTGCTCCGAGAAGGCTTGGACCTGCCGGAGGTGTCGTTGGTAACGATCTTTGATGCGGACAAAGAGGGATTTCTTCGTTCTGCACGTTCTCTCATCCAGATCATGGGCCGAGCCGCACGTAATGCCAACGGAAAGGTAATACTCTACGCAGATCGTATCACCGACAGCATGCAGTTTGCCATCGATGAGACAAACCGACGCCGTATCATACAGGAGGCATTCAATGCCGAACACGGTATAACACCTCAGACGATCAAAAAAGACGTGAAATTTACTACGTTATTATCGGAGAAACGCACTGATAAAAAAGGCAGCGGTGGATTCGATGTCAAGAACGTGGAACGCGAAGCCATCCCCGATGCCATCGAAGTGCTCACCGATCAGATGAAAGAAAAAAGCGAGCAGCTGCTCTTTGAAGAAGCGGCGAAGATACGCGACCTGATATTTGAATTGCGGAAACGCTGGGAAACAGAGAATGACCTCTGAAAAGAAGGAGAAATAATGCCGATATCATATGATGCCGTACGTGAACTCATAGACATGGCCATACGAGAAGACCTGGGTGATAATCTTACGGATGTGACGAGCGATGCCGTATTCCATGACGAAACGGCCACTGCCGAGTTGTTGTGTAAAGAAACGATCGTGCTGTGCGGTACAGACCTGATACGTTACGTGTATCAGGCGATCGACCCTGTTGTCACCGTAGAAATTTTATTTCCTGACGGTGAGGTCTTGGGAGACCATACTGTATTTGCGACCATTCACGGTAAGGTCAGATCACTTCTCAAAGGTGAACGGATCGTATTGAACTTTCTGCAGCGTATGTCGGGTGTCGCCACACAGACGAAGACCTATGTGAACGCATTGAACAGCACGACGGTCAAGCTGCTTGATACCCGGAAAACGATACCCGGGTACCGCCATCTCGATAAATATGCCGTAAAGACCGGCGGGGGAGAGAATCACCGCATGGGGCTCTACGATATGGTAATGATAAAGGACAATCATAAAAATGCCGCCGGCTCCGTATCGGAAGCGATCGACCGTGTGCGCAATCATACTCAAGGGATCAAAGTGGAAGTTGAGGTTGAAACGATAGAAGAGGCGCGCGAGGCCGCCCGGAAAGGCTGCGATATCATCATGCTTGATAATATGAACAATGAAGAAATAATTGAGGCATCACGCGCGATACGTTCTGTTAACGCGTCAATAAAGATAGAAGTATCGGGCGGTATCACTATAGAACGTCTTTCGTCGCTCGGGCAGCTTGACATCGATTTCATATCATCCGGAGCGCTTACCCATTCCGTCCGGGCTGTGGATATCAGCATGGAGATGCAGTCATGAGCACCGTAAAGCGTCTGCCGTCAGCTACAACGGCAATGTGTACATTGTCTCCGCAATACAAGAACGAGGCATTGGCTGAGCTGCGAGAAGCGGTACAGTTCACTGAAAAATTCTGGTGTGACGAAAGCACGGTCGTGATCGATACCGTAGTGCCGTTTGATGCGATGAGCGCAAAGTTGCGCAGCATCTCGCCGGTTTTTGTGCGCCACATCATGCCGGTTCATGCAACTTTTGAATATGCGTATGACCTTGATGATATAAAGGATTTCCTGCGCGGTCAGGCCGGAGCTATACATACCGATTATGTCATTCAACCGCGTTGGATCGGAGAACATATCCTACCGTTTTCTACAAGCGAACTTACGCAAACCATTGAAGCAGCGTTAGGAAAAGAAGCAAGTAACGGCTACAGCAAGGATGATATCGCTGTTTCAGCGGTGATACATGATACCACGATGTATATCGGCATGTCGTTCGTGCATAATAATCTCAATCCCTGGGCCGGCGGTATGCGTCATTACAAACTCACCGACGATATGATCTCACGGGCCGAGTTCAAGCTTCTGGAAGCGTTGGAATTGTTCAATGTTCGACTGCCTAAGAATGGCACGGCGATCGACCTTGGCGCAGCACCGGGAGGTTGGACATACATTCTCCGGCAAAAAGGCCTGCATGTTATCGCGATCGATCCGGGCGAGCTTGACAAGCGGCTGCAAAGCGACGAAGGTATCACCCATATGCAACGTAAAGCTCAGGAGGCATTCCCGTTTGCCGAGCAGGCCGACTGTATCGTTAATGATATGCGTATGAATGGTGATGATTCTGCCTATATCATGTCCAATGCGGCAACATCGCTTCATACGGGAGCAATTGGAATAATGACGATAAAACTGCCTGAAGAGAATCCGCTGCCGGTGTTAAAAAAGACGGTGAAGATCCTTTCCCGTCATTATAAGATCATTTCCGTTCGACAACTTTTTCACAACCGTCATGAGGCGACCATTTTCTTATCCCGATCATAAATAATAAACTCAAAGTTTATTCATTTGTTGACAATAATCGCATTAGTGTGTAGTATCTATATGTACGTAATCGATAAACTTGTGGAAAACGCGGTGCTGAAAGGAGATCGAAATGAAAAAGATGACAAAAGATTTTTTGATCTATCTGATCGTTGGGTTGATAGTTACTATCAGTATCAGCGCTTTTATGAGTTATGTCAGTATAAAAAGGAGTTTTGAGCGCCAGCAGGATGACACAATGAAACAAGTAGCAGGTTTTCTCGAGCCGACGATCGAACTTGCATTATGGAATGTCGATGACAATGCGATAAGTACGACCCTCGTCAGCACAATGCCGAAATTTGATATTCCAGTTATCAGGCTCTATAACCAACTTGGTGAGAATAAGTTTAATTCAGAGTATGTTGATAAAGTAGTTAAAAACTTGAATCTTGAGGTCGACGGCAACAAACCGGTTCCGACGATTTCCGAAGATCAGTTGAAAAAAAATTACCATAAAGAAGAATTGGAAATTAAAAAAACGAAAGATGACGGTACGGAAGAGAAGATCGGGACGATACAGTTATTTTACAATTATGATAAAGCTCGGCGAGAGATTAACAAATTCTTCATAGTTCAGCTGGCTTTTTTTATAATTTCCATTATTTTAATATCTGTTCTGGTATATTTCGTTCTCAGCATGAAGATCGTCAATCCGATCGTGAAAATGAATGGGATACTGCTTGACATTTCTCAGGGCGAAGGCGATCTTACCAAACGGCTTACCGTGTTGACATCCGATGAGATCGGCTTGATGGCAAAATATTTCAATGACTTCCTTATTAAATTAAATATGATCGTGCTGCAGATTAAAAATATATCTCAATCTTTCGGTGAAAAAAGTTCAACATTAGCCTCAACCACGGAAGAATTGTCTGCCAATAACATGGAAATTTCTGTTCAGATCCAATCGGTTGCGACCGCTTCGGATGAAATGAGCGCTACCGTTCAGGAGATCGCGCGTATATCCGAACGCAATAAACAGATGGCTGAAGAAAGTACCGAAAAGACGGATAAAGGTTCCAAACGTCTTGACGAAGTGGTCGAAAGCACCAAGCATACGACCGATGATATCAAACGGTTCACCGAAAATGATATCACTCAGCTCAAAGAGAAGGCAAATGCGATCTATGAGATCGTGGATGTTATCAATGAGATCGCCGATCAGACCAATCTTTTGGCATTGAATGCTGCTATTGAAGCGGCCCGCGCCGGAGAGGCCGGAAAAGGTTTTGCCGTTGTGGCGGATGAGATAAGAAAACTTGCTGAGAAAACAACCAAATCAACCGATGAGATTTATTCAATGGTTAAGGATATTCAGCAATCAAGCGAGACGGTTGTTGACGGTATGAGTCAAAAAGTTATAAAACTTGAGGATATCGCCACGATGCTCGTCGGTATTGGAAAAGAGATCGCATCTGTCAGTGTAAATACGAAAAATATTTTACAAGAGATCATTGCCGTTGCTACTGCCACTCAGGAACAAAGCAAGGTTTCCGAAGACATTTCAAGCAATATTCTGGCTGTATCCGAAAGCATGAATCAGAATACCAATGCAGTCGGTCAATTGGCAAATATGGCCGAAGAACTTGCTTCGATCGGCAAAGAAATGACCGATATTACCGGACATTTTAAAGTGTCCGATGATTCATTCTCTCGAGATAGCGGATTAACACGAAAATAATGCAATGAACCGCCCGAAAGGGCGGTTTTCTTTTATTTATACTCTTCAAAAATCTTGATTTATTAATATCTGCATTGTATACTTAGGTTGGCATATTTTTTCAAGGAGGTTGTATGAGACAGTTTATAGGGGGATTGTTATTATTATTGTCTTTGGTTATTACCGGATGTTTGGAAGATCCGACCACACAAGATCTCACTGCTGACGAACTCACCAGACAAGGGTGGGAATATTTTATGAAAGCGGTCAATGCGTATCCGCTTGACGGCAATTCCGATTATTGTAAAGCCGTAGAAAAATTTGATCTTGCGGTGTATACCGATCCGGAGTTTGCCGATGCATATAACGGGCTTGGTTGGGCGTATCTTCGTATAAATCTTTTTGCCGAAGCGTATATTAATTTTGAACGAGGTTTACGCTTCGCAAGCGGAGAAGTACGGCGCGAAATGACCATCGGACTTGCATCTGCTTTACTTCAGGAAAACAATATTCAAAAAGCGACATTTGCAAAAAATATGCTTGTAGATGTTGTTTACGGCTTATCAATAACTACTATAGAAGGTGATGAACTGCCTGAAGATTGGACGTTCAGTAGAGATGCTGCGATCACCGACAGCAATGTACATATGAATCTGGCATGGGCGTATCTGTTCACATCAAGGAACTATGCGACCGATGCTGAAAAACTTGCGATCATCGGTGTTGATACCGATGCATCAAATTCGCCGACAGCTTGGGGACAGTATAATTACGCCGCTGCAAACGGCGAGATCGATTCAGGCGAATTATTGAAATTATATAATGCCTTGGTAATGATCTCCGGATTGGCAAAGAGGTGATGGCGTATGAAAAAAGTAATTATATTTCTCATTATATCTATGTTTTCTGTCCTATCATTGATAGCTCAATTTACTGAGGTTACATCTTTTCCTGCGGTACCGGTAAATGATTATGATCTGAGTTATTCAAGCGCCGTCTGGGGAGATTATGATAATGACGGTGACCTGGACCTTCTAATGTTTGGAAACAACGGATCAGCAACCAAAACCTTTCTTATAAAAAACAACGGCTCCGATTCTTTTTCCGACGAGACATCGTCATTGATCACCGCATTTCCCAATGTGCAGTTCGGTGATGCGGCATGGGGCGATTATGATAATGACGGTAATATTGACCTCGTGATCACAGGATGGACAGGCGCCGGGATAACTTCGGAATTGTTCCGAAATCTCGGTACGGGCCAATTTGAGAACAACACTACGTCAGCTTTTGTTTCAACCGCTCTTATGGCCATGCAAAACGGCACGGTCGAGTGGGTCGATTACGACAACGATGGCTGGCTTGATCTGTTTATAGCGGGTAATTCGAGTTTTTCGGCTTCTGTTCCAATGAGTAAATTATACCGCAATAAGCATGACGGAACATTTGAAGACGTGACCTCTGGAGCATTCGGAGGAAACCTTGCGCAAGTCATGTACAGCGCATCTGCATGGGTGGATATCACTAAAGACGGGTACAAAGATCTGATACTTACGGGTGAAGACGGTACGACCGCGCAAGTCATACAAGTATGGAAAAACATGGGAGATCGGACATTCGCCGATCATACGAGCGATGCCGGCCTTGATTATGATCGATTTAGGATGTCTTACGGCACGATCGCATACGGTGATCTTAATAATGACGGCGCTGCCGATATAATCCTGTGCGGATCGAGCAAGTCAGGCAGCGATCTGATGCTTGCGCTTCAAAATGACGGCACGGGAGCTTTCACGGAGATCACCAATCCTGTAGCAGGCGGCACTCCGGGGCCATTCTCCGGCTTGCGAAACGGAAATGTTGCTTTGGTTGATTATAATGCCGACGGTTATATGGATATCTTTTTTACCGGTGACTATGCTTCGTCAGGAAAAAGCGGCATATTCAAAAATAACGGAGATATGACATTTACGGCTGATGATCCGCCCGGTATTTCCAATGCAGATTATAGTCAGATCGCCGTTGCGGATTACAACAAAGACGGATTGAACGATTTCATACTGACCGGACAAGCGGTCGCTTCTCCGTTTCGGACGACACAACTCTTCAAAAATACGGGTGGTACGGCCAATACGCCTCCTACAATACCGCTTTTGGTATCTTCAAACACCACAAACGGTATAACAACACTATCGTGGAATGCATCTTCCGACAGCGAATCCTCTGCAAATTCCTTGTCGTATAACCTGATCGTTATCGATTTTAATACCGGGAAAATAGCTTATTCTTCAACTACCGATTATACAAACGGTTATCATAAAGTTCCAAGCCAGGGCAATATGGGGCAAAATCTTTCAGCACAATTGCATATGGTTCCGGGGCGATACAATGCATATCTTCAAGCGGTTGATACTGCTTTGGGTGTCTCGGCATATTCGGATGTTTTGCAGTTCATCGTTCCTGCACCGCCGTTATTGACGTCGCCTTCCAACGGAGCGATCGATGTAGAAATGCCGACGGTAAATTTGTGTTGGGACCCTGTTCCCAATGCAACGGGATACGAGCTGCAGGTGGCCAATGATATATTATTCACAAGTATCGTTGTTGAGGTAACCAACACGACCGAAACTTGTTATCCGGTAGAGAATCTTAATCATGATACCGTGTATTTTTGGCGCGTTCTGACACGCAATAGCCTTGGTGCAACGAGCGAATGGTCGGAAACAAGGTCATTTACGACGGAGAAGATTTTCAATTCAGTTATTGTGACGGGCAGCCCGACCATGTTTAACCAGCCGACAAATGCGACCATGGGTGATTATGACGGTGACGGTGATTACGATATTCTCATTTCAACCGATATCAGCGCAGGTATTGCGCGGACATATCTATGCTCGATCGATACAAAAGATTCGACATCTCTTGGTTTAAACACAACATCGCCAATGGTCTATCTTCTACGCGGCGAGCCATCCTGGTGTGATTACGATAATGACGGTGATCTTGATGCGCTCGTTACCGGATATAATACCGTCGGCTCTGTGCGAGAGACCACGCTATATAGGAAGGACGGCGCGTTATGGTTGGTGTTCAATAATCCCGTTGGAGCTGTATCGAATTTTGCCCAGTTGGATTATTCAACATCAAATTGGTTTGATATCAACAACGACGGGTATCAGGACCTCTTGCTATCAGGATTTGACGGCACAAGTTATGCTTTTTATGAATATATTTGGGACCCGAACAATACTTATTTCGTATTAAATACATCAACCGGCTTACCGAGTGTCTCCAATCAATCGGTCGATTCGGCTGATATCGATAACGACGGAGATATCGATCTGCTCATTACCGGATTGTCGGGTACTCCTATGGCCATAATGTATGTGAATGACGGTGCCGGACATTTTACCCAAGGCAGTATCCTGAACGCGGTAACGGATGCCGATGCCGCATTCGGTGATTATAATAATGACGGTTCTGTAGACGTTGTTATCGCCGGCGCGCAGGGAATGGCCCCGTACACGGCTTTATATTACAATGACGGCACGGGAAATTTTATACAAGCGCCCGAAGCATCGATCAAAAACATGAAAGAAGCTTCAGTAAGCTGGGGCGATTATGATAACGACGGCGACCTCGACCTGCTGATGTGCGGTAATACCAATATGTCGGCGCCGATGCTTGAGATGTATGTCTATACCAACGACGGAACGTTCAGCTCAATGACCGGCGGTTTGCCGTTGGCGACGGGCAACCAGAATGGTTTTGCGCAATGGAGCGACTATAATATAGACGGAAGACTTGATATCGTTTACAACGAAATAAACGGCATCAAGGTCCTTCGCAATAATGTAGCGCCGTTCAACAGCAACCCGGAAGCTCCGGGTGCGCTCAGCAGCACAATGATCGACACCACAACCGTTCAGTTGAACTGGTCACCTTCGAATGATGATCATACTATTCCCGAAGGGCTCAACTATAATATTTATATCGGAAAAATTTCCGGCAAGGGAGATCGCGTATCGCCTATGTCGCATATCAACGGCGGTACATTGCCGGCAGGATTCCGGTATGTTCAGCAGATCGGTAATGCAGGTCTAATGACCACAAAAACTGTCTCCGGTTTGGAAGACGGATTATATTTATGGGCCGTTCAGGCGATCGATACAGCATATCTCGGTTCTTCTTTTTCTTCCGAACAGTATTTTATCGTAGGCACAACTTCCAATGTGTATCTTGTGAGACCAAGTAACGAAGCTGAAAATGAGTCGCCGATACAATGGATGGAATGGGCTGCAGTAAGCGGTGCCGAGACATATATACTCGAGTATATAGAAGTTCCGGCCGATCAAATCGTACCACCTGTCTGGGCGAATGTGGCTTCGTCCGTTGAAAGAATATCTGGAATAAAAAGCACAAGACAGTGGGTTCGCTCAACGATCAAATATGATACCCGTTATTATTGGAGAGTAGGCGCCGTAATGAAGGACAAAACGATAAAATGGTCAAGCGATGCCGGCGGATCCGGATCATGGCGTTTTGATACACGGCAGAACGGCATACGACTGGAATTTGCAGGAGTTGGTTTGTTCAACGATACCGCATGTCTGCCGAAGAGCGGATTCCAATCTGAAGAATATACATTTATGGTTAAATATTATCATTCGGGGAATGAGCTTCCTGTAAATTCGGAATTGGAGATCTATTTTGACGGATGGTCAAAATATCTCCCCATGAATGAGGTAGATGCCGCAGACACAACTACAATAGACGGCAAACTCTATGAATTGACGATACCCGATATGCGCTATTTACTTACCGATTCAAGTACATCCGATTTCTATTCGGAGAACTACATTCGTTACGGATTCAAATTCTTCGACTCTTTGGGTGTTAAGGTTTGGGAAATAAGCCCTGCGCCCGGTACTCCGATCGAACAGGCAAAGACACAGTTATATATAAAATTCATTAATTTCCGAGATGTGATCTTGTCATACAATTCGGTCATACGCGGAACAACAAATATTATTGTGCCGAAAGTTGTATTGACCACCAACGAGAGCGCCTCATTGACGGTATCACCGGCGCTTGACATCCCGGACGGAGCATCAACGATCTCGCAAAGTAATTTTGCATTATATCCGATACTTATGAACCCCGATCATCTCTCAGGATGGGAAAATGACTGGTGCCTGGTACCGGGGCTTGAGTTCACACGATTTAATTTTCTGACGATGGCAGCTGCCGGTACGCATACGCTCAGTTTTGAATATAGGCGTGCCGGAGTATTGATCACACCGTTGCTCAGCTCCGAGATTGCCGTATTAAGCATTGATACGGCTGAGATATCGGCAAAAAAAAGTCTGATAGTGGGTGGTTTCTCATTACAGTCTGATTCCGAGCAGCCGATACGTGTTATCGCTTCGCCGGTAGGTACGGGCGGATTTGATGTGCAATTTGAACAATCGCTAGCTGAAGGATTATATGCAACCTCGAATACTCCTCTGACATCAAAACAAGCGTTTTATAGAAAAGAGGGAAAAAATTATATTTTCGCAGGTATCATAAAAGCTCCGATCGCCGTTTCCGGAACCTATGTGGTAAAACCCGATAATGATGCGCCAAAATTGAACGGTGTTACGATAAAGAATGGCATGATCTCTATACTTGCCACCGATGCGTTAAGCGGTATATATCAATACAGAATTACTGCACTCAGCGGAGTGCATACTTCCGTAGACGGTATGTTCCCGTCATCGATACTTTCCGAGGGATCAGAGACCGTGACGATAGCGGTGGAAGATCATGTGGGCAACAGTGTATCGATCAGTCAGGTTGTGTCGGCCGGGACGATACCGAAGTTGCTTTTCAATGATAAAAAAATCATGAATTATCCAAATCCGTTCAATCCGAACACGACAATAGAAGTGCGGGTGGAGTCTTCGCAGTATGTGTCAGTGATGATCTACAATGTAAAAGGCGCTTTGGTCAAAAAGCTATACGAAGGGTATACGACCGAAGGCGTATTGACGCGCAACTGGAACGGCACCGATGACAACGGGCGAGTTCTGTCATCGGGCGTATATTATGTCAAAGCGGCGGTAGGCAATAAAACCAGCGTTCATAAGATCGTTCTTTTAAAATAACGGGGGATAGGTATGGCAAAAAGGATTTTCATACTGGCAATGCTTGCGGTTTTTACGCTTATTGCCGTTCAGGGACAAACGAATGAATGGGGCGTGCGCGTTCAGTTGATCAAAGGTAAACTCCTTTTGAAAAAAGACAAAGAATGGATACCGCTTGCGGCAGGCGATACGCTGATCACTGGCGATATCATCAAAACCGATAAAAAGAGTTATGCAGAGATCGTATACGGCGAGAAGATCGTTTGTAAGCTCGCTGAAAATACGGAACTGCAGATCAAGGAGATGAAGCAGTCAAAAAAGACGATCGTTCAGACGGTCGGAAAGATATGGCTGAAAGTACAGAAGCTTGTCGGGGAAAAATTCGAAGTTGAAACTCGTTTCGGTACGGCGGGTGTACGCGGAACAACATTGGGATCTTCTACAGACCCGGCAACAGGAACGGAAATATCCTGCGAAGAGGGCATCGTTTATTTGCGCACTATCACCGGTATTGAAAAAGACATCAATGCAGGCGAATCCGGAGGATTCGATACTGACGGCAACCTGCGGCCGATCGTGACCTTACAGACAGGCAACGGCTTTGATAATTTCGGTAATCCGGAAGACGGTGGAACACTTGAAGAACGGATGCAAAAAATTAACGACTTATTCAATAAAATCGATGATCTTATGAAAAATGATCAAGATGCTTCAGGACCCTTTGCGCAGTTATCGTCGCTCATGTCCGAAACGGAAAGGTTTATTGCCGAGAATAAATTGACCGGAACAGGATTTGAATCATTGAAATCACGGTTTGAGCAATTACGGAGGGCTCTGATAGTTTCCGAAGGGTTGCAGGAGTTTGATGATCTGTATAAAAAAATATTCAGTGAGGCTGAACGTTGGGAAAAGACCTTCTCGCTTGAAGGATCTAATATAGATTTTTCGGCATTACTGCCCAAGATCGATACGTTTGTGATCTGGCAGAAGGAAAACCGATCAAAGATAGAGGAGACACTAACGATACTCAATGAAAAACAATCAGGTCAAGCGATTCAATTGACGAATAAATTCAAAGCGTTGGTCAATTATTTTGACAAATTGATCCTTACGGTGGAAAAGACCCGATCAGTGATCCAATTCGAAGATCAATTGTTTGCCCGTATGACATCAACACGCGAGAAAATTGCAACATACAAACGCGAATTTGAGATGTTTTCTTCAAAAATGTTGTCATCTGCACAATGGGTGGAATTTGCAAAGGGCAAGGTCGCACAGTATTTAAGCGGACAAACGCCTACCGATTATGCACAATATAAAGATCAGGCACGTCAATGGCGCTATTTTATGCAGCGTTATGATGCGCTTCGCGGGGAATTTTCCGATTACGAGAAGATCGTTTCCGAAGCAAAGCGCAAAGGTGTGTTTTTCATTTCAGGTCGTGTGAGCAGAGAAGGCGAAGAAATGGTGACGCTGATAACCAATTTTAAAGTCAAGAAAGGATGTTGTCAGATTACTATGAATTTCGGACAGCTTAAACAGATATTTATGGTCATCAATTCATTTTTAAATGCCGAAGGGAAGGTGCTTCTGCAATGAAGATGCTGATTATAACAATACTGATGCTTATTGCCGTAACCGGCACAGCCGCGGAACCTTGGAATTTGAGCGGAGATATATATCTCGGAGGCAGCGGAAAGTATACGATGAAAAGCGACTTTTCCGGCATTGAGGACAATGAAACTTCTTTTTTCGGTGAAGGAAGTTCATCGCTTTCGTTTGATAACGGGTATTGGTACGGCAACTTTACAGCAGATATGAATCGAGACGATTTTTATAACGAGGCTTCAGGTAAATTATCAATGGCGCTTGTAGATCCCTCATTCGGTAATTATCGCACCTATATCTCCTATAAAAACAAAAACGATATAACGGATTCGGACAATGACAACGGCACCGCATCTTTCTATTTTGAAGGGATGAAGTACTTTAATGAAACCTTCTCGGTCGATGCTGTTTCGCAATATTCCCAGACAAAATATAAGGATTTGAAAAATGAGTTGTACGATTATTCGACATTAACGAATTCGATCGGATTTGTGTTTTCCGATTATAGTCTCACTGTATCGACAGAAAATCAGACCTATGATACGGGAAGCAGTATTCCCGACTTTTCTTCCTATGAGATCGCAGCTGCCGCGAATATTTATTCGGAAAAGTTTGTATCCGGATCTTCAGTGAGTTATGAAAACAAGACCTACGGTTTTTTTACGTCTGATTACCGGTCTTATCGTTACTATGAGATAGCCACCCGTACCGGATATAGGGCAGCAGCGTATTGCATCCCGTATCTTTTGTTCAGTTACTCATCTCAAAGCGAGGATGCGTTTGAAGGGGAGATCGGTAATTATTCCTTATGGAAGGCAGGCGCAGAAATCGATGCTTTTGCATTTCCGGTCGTGTTGACCGCTCAGATCGGACGGCAGGAATATGATATGGTAAGCACAAGCGGTAACCGCTTGAACAAGAACATCTATTCGGCGGATATCAACTGGTCGTATTGGACAAACAGCCTCTCATTCTATATAGCAAATCAATGGGAAATGCAGAAAGTGGAGGATATTGCCGAAACCGATTATCCGGAAGCAAAAAACAGTAATTACGTAAATACTATTTTAGTCACGGCTGAGTATGACTGGACCGATACTATTTCCACATCAGCCGATTTCGGTTTTGAAGTGAAAAAATATTTTATTGAAGATGAACTTAACGCTAATTATTTCCAATATACGGGGAAACTATCGGTTGACTACTCGCTTTCTTTCAGGTATTCTCTTCACGTAGAAACAGGTATGACCGTTAATAATTTTGAGACGTTTGTCGAGAATGATACAAGAGAGATCAATGCTAAAAGTTATGTGAGGTATTATTTCTGATATGGGATTGTTTGATACAGTGACTTCGGGAATATCCCGAGATAAAAAAAAGAGGTGATCCGTATGAAAAACGTGATTGTGGTATGTGTGTTCTTTCTTGCGATCATAGCGTCAACTATGGCTCAGGAAAACCAGCAATGGCAAGCCAAAGTGCTGTTGATCAAAGGTTCACTGCTTATCAAAGCAGGAGAGGCTCAATGGAATCCCGTTAAAGTAGGCGATCAGCTTAAACTGGGAGATACGCTCAAGACCGGAGCGAAAAGCTATGCAGAGATCGTTTATGGGGAAAAGGTTGTTTGTAAAATGTCAGAGAACACGGAATTTACTATAAAAACAGTTACCCCCGAGAAAAAAACGATCTTTCAATCGATAGGAAAACTATGGTTCAAAGTGCAAAAATTGGTCGGTGAAAAATTTGAGGTGGAGACCCGTTTCGGTACTGCCGGGGTGCGCGGTACGATCATCGGCTCAGAGACCGATCCGGCAACCGGGACACAGTTTGTATGTGAAGAAGGCACGATATACCTGCGCGATCCGAAGGGAACGGAATCCGAGATGGGCGCCGGCAATTCATGCGGTTTCGATACGTCGGGTAATCTTACTCCTGTCGTACCGTATACCGGACCGGGTTTTGACCTGCTTGGACTTTTGGGAAATGACGGTGAAGACGGCGGTAAAAAAAATGAACCAGCCCGTGATTCAGACGAAGAATATTTTCGTCGTGTGCGTGAAGATATCGGACGCTGGGAAAATGATTTCATGATGGACGGCACGAATGTCGATTTCAATTATATCGGCACACGTGCCGCGATGTACGATCTGTGGGAAAAAGCAGCGATGCTAGGCCTTCAGGAACGTCAGAAAAGTGATGATCAGGCGAAAAGGTCACGTGCTGATGAACTGATCGCAAAAATAAATGAATTGAACCGCACTGTTGAAAAATGCAAAGATTTGGTAAAGACGGAGGATCTTTTCAACAGGAAACTTCTATCACTGTATGACAAGATGAAAATATATCAGATCGAATACACATCTGTTTTAGCATCGTTAGACGGATCTTTCCAAGGTTGGATATATAATATGCGTTACAACATCAGCATGGGTTATACAATTTCTGATGAGGACAGAGCGACCGCCCGTATTCTTAAGTCATTAATGAACAGATATGAACCTCTTTTACGTGAATACCATGATTATCAAAAACTGCTGCGTAATGCGGAAAGATTGAATATTACAACTATGTCTGGCCGCATTGTGATGAATTTAGATAAATTTAATGAGTTATCAACTAATTTTTATGCAAATACATTCGGAGACGCCATTTCTCGGTTCACTTTCCTTGAATTGAGGAATGAATTTACTGCATTGAGGCAATTCCTTGACGGAGAAGGGCGGGTGATGGTGAAATGAAAACAGTATTATTTGCAATATTACTGATCGGATGTACTGCTGTTACGGCAGCGAGAGGGTGGAGTTTTAACGGGGATTTCTATGCAGGCGGAGGCGGGAGATTTTCAACATATCAAGGGCTTGACGGGGAAGATGCGAATGAGACATCAACATTCGGCGAAGGCGCTCTTACGCTTATGTATAATAACGGTTTTTGGTACGGCAGTATTTTTGCCGAGGCTTTACGTGATGAGTATTACACGGAGATCACCGGAAAAGCTTCATTGGCAATTGCCGATAATGCGATAGGGAATTATCGTTTTTACATGTCCTATCGTAACCTTGATGATATCACCGATCTTGACAATGATTCGGGGACATTATCGTTCTATCTTGAGGGTATGAAATACCTCAACCGCGACGTGTCGGTCAATGTTTTCTCCCACTATTCATCAACAGCTTACAAACATATGGTGGCGATGACCCCCGATTATTCTAATCTGATGACCAGCGCAGCTCTCAATTACAAGGACATTTCGGTGCGTTTATCGACCGAGAAAGTAAGTTATGCGGAGGGAAGTCTTATCCCGGACTCGCTCGATATGAAAGCTCAGGTCTACCTGAATTATTACCGTAATTCTATTCTCTCCTATTCATCGCTTTCGTATCAAACGAAAGACTATGATTTTTCAGATCTTACCTATCGTCCGTATACAAGGCTCGATATCAATACACGGACCGGATACCGCCTATCCTCTACATTCATACCGTACTTACTCGGTTCCTATGTGAAACAAAACGAAGAGGCAGTGGAATATGAAGAATCATTAACGAATTTCTCGCTTGACGGAAGTTATACGCTGTGGAAAATCGGCGCCGAGATCAATGCATTCAAATATCCGCTGACGTTATCGGCAAAGATCGGGCGTCAGGAATTTGATCAGGAAAATTTTGAAAAACTTGCTTATAGGAATCACAATATTTTATCGCTTCAGGCAGGATGGTCATATTGGGGAGAAGGGCATTCAATCACGATCTCAGATAAATGGGAGCAGCAAACATATGACCGTACGTATTTTACGGAATACTACATTTGGTATGATGCATTTGATGCTGTTGTGAACAACGCTCTCTTGATCGCCGAATATGACCTGGCGAATAATGTGTCGACGGAATTCAGACTCGGCATGGATTCGTATGATTATTCTCAGGAAGATTATCTGCACTATAATTACAAACAGTATTTGATCGGGTTCACCAGCGATTATCATTTTTCCTCCAATTATACGTTATCTGTCATAACCGAATATATAACGACTGCGTATGAATCGGTCCCGGAAAATGATATACATGATATTACCGTTAAGTCATTTTTGAAAATGTCTTTTTAAACGATTCGTTGTAAGCGGCAGTTTTGGCTGCCGCTTT
>CAZIJP010000044.1:843-17923 GCA_964539615.1 uncultured bacterium | reverse complement strand
ACATTTCCAAAATTTCTTTACTGTATACATTCAAAGCAACATTCTTTTTGATGTGATCGATTAATTTTGGTGGATTTTTACCACCCCATACATTTTTTCTCAACTGATATGTTAACAATCTACTAGCTACATATTGATAGTTAGAATCATCGAGAGATATTAGATTCGCCGCAGATTCTATCAAAACTTGATGTATTTCTTCGGTTGTAATACCATCTCTAATGTTAATTTTCGCATTAATTTCAATATCTGTTAGATTGACATCTTTGATACCATCAACGGCCCAATTGACCATTTGATTGATTTTATCGATATTAAATTTTTCTTTTTCCCCTGACCTTTTGATTACCAAAATATCTTTTTCCATAAAATTTTTCTATATGTTGTATTTTTATTTAACGGTATACACAATTTCCTGATTAGGGTACAAGAATAAACATATTCACGGATTTAATCTTTTGATGTATAGGCATTTCAGGATCATCATCAAAAAACAAATCATATTCAAAATTCTTGATATATTTGCAAATGTGTTTCTCGTCAACGGGATACACTCCATCTTCCAAATATATGAAATTTTCATTACACGAAAGATTATTTTCAGAAATAATTTTATTATATGTATAAAGATCAATATATTGCACGTTTTTGAGTTTTTCTATCATTAATAGATGTTCTGACATCAATTCTAATGTAACCCCATAAAAAAATCTATCACAATGCGAAATTCTTTTTGCATTTAATGAATCTTTAATTGATATTCTATTCTCATCATATTGACTCTTTATACATGTTCCGATAAAGACGAGTGGATTTTCAACTCTTTTGTAGGAAAGAGTTGGTAAATTTTCGTAGGATGTGAATTCTTCAACCATGAGAACATCATACATGTTCTCAAAAAAAGATCAAGCATCAAATGAAGAAATGATGGAAAAATTAGGAAGTTTAAAAATTTTACCCTGTCTTCCCAAGTAGTTATTTAAAATAACGGTGCAACGATCTTCTGTTACAATTGGGCCAGATGAAATATCTCCGATGAAATTTACTGAACCCAATATAGAGCCATTGGATGTATCTACACATTTCAAGTGATCCTTATCTACAATGACAGCATATATGATATTTTGCACGAAATTATTTAGGTTTCCGCTCTAAATAATTCCATGCCAGATTTCACAAAGATCATTTTAAGACTAGGTATTGAAAACGACAGGGCAAGTGTCGTTTATTCCGAAGGTGAACCGCTATATATTACCGACTTCAAGAGGCTTTTTCTAGGAGATGGAACAACATCTGGTGGAACTCTAGCATCTAACAAATTCATAGGATTCGCTAACTTCGATTATAATACAAATGCCACAGGTGTAATTTATGCTTATCAAGGCGATTTAGTCTTTGATATCACTTCAAGCAATCTTTTCGCTCTTACTGGAAATGCACCCGCTAATTTAACATCTTATGCAAGGGTGACTAGAAATTTTACAGCAGATAACAACACAACTGTACTAACTCAAGTAAGTGCGATTGCTGTTAAGACATTTAGTTTAAATTCGGATTATTTTTCAAATACAATTTACGGAAGAGGTTTGGAGAAGAATGGAACACAAATTCAATTAGCAAATCCTGCAACAAATGGTGGACTTGATTTCAATATAGGTGGAGAATTGAAAATTGCAGATAGAAGTGTTACCAATACAATGTTGGAAGGAATGAACGGTAATACTGTAAAGGGAAACCTTGGAGCAGCTGGTGATGTGGAAGATATTCCTCTTCAAACTCTTGCTGATGTTATAGCACCTCTTCTCATTGGAGTTAATACGAATTTTGGTGTTCCTGTTGGAACTATTATAGATTTTGGTGGATTGAATCCTCCTGTTGGATATCTCACATGTAACGGTAGTGCAGTTTCGACTTCCATATATCCAGATCTTTTTGCCGCAATTGGTTATACATGGGGTGGAAGTGGATCTTCTTTCAATCTACCAGACCTCCGTAGAAAGACAACAGTTGGTTCTGGTGGAACAGAAACAACAACTCTTAGTTCTTATGTCGGTGCTGTTGGGGGTACAGAAAACACAATTCTTCAAAAAGAAAATATCCCATCACACTCTCATACATATGATGCAGTATCCGATGGTGGAGTTACAGCATTAAGTGCTAACGGTGGAGACTTGCAATTCAATACATTTGGTACAGGAGATGGTACATTGGATGGTCTAAATGTCGGTCCTCTCGGTGAACCATTTAGCACGTATCAACCAAGTGCTGTTGTTATGAAGTGTATAAAAGCATTCTAAAATGGAATTCGATAAACATATTTCCAAATTGTTAGAGGATTTTAATGTATACCCTAGAGCAAAAGCTATTCAAGGAAGACAAGCTCCTGTTCCATCCATGAATGTCAATTCAACTGGTCCAGTTCCTGTTGGTTTTAAGGGTTCTGGTCCAACTGGTATCGGACCAGCTGCTACATCCACAGTATTCTTACAAGTTCCAAAGAAGAAAAAGAAGAAAAAAATTAAAAAGAAGAAAGATTTCTCTTCTTAATTTCATCTGAAGCGATATCCAGCATTGTCTTTAGATCAGGATTGTTTAACAATTCGATTATCGCATCATAAGGATTTTCAGAATTTTCAGATTCATCATCGAATTTCGATAATCCATACACATCTTCCAATGCTTTGCGAATTTGTTGTTTGAGTTTTTTTAAGGTCGTGATTCCCTTATATGGTTGTTCAAGCGTATCGTGAACCTCTTCTTCTTCTGATTTCACTGGAAGTGCTGCACTAGGATGTCCAGATTTACTACCAAGAATATTGCTTCCAAATTTTGAATTAGGACTCATTGGCACAGAGCCAGCATCATTTTCATTTAAAATCCAATTATCAATATTCGGTTGCCAATAACTTTTCATGTTTATTTATTGAGTATTGCACAAAGAACATTTGTTATAGTTGTCAATTGTTGCATTATTCCAACTGGTTCAACTAAAACGGCATATTTTGAATATACGTCTACTGAACTTACTGGAGGTAAAGCTGAATTACTTGGAAAAGCTGAACTTGTATCTGGATATGACCATCTAACCACAGAAACAGCTGGATATTGTGTATTTCCAGTTATTTCTACAAATTTTCCAAATTCAGCTGTTTGATAAGATGTAATGCGTCCCATATATTATATTTAGTTTTTTTTTATTATCAACGACTAACTTCTTCCCAATCCATAGAAGCAAACATACCAGATCCATTAGTGGTATCTGATGCAGCAACCAAAGTTAATTCAAAAGGAGTTTTTGTTAAATTGTTTCGTTCTAATTGAAACTTAAACAAAGCTTCTTTTAGAATGTCCAAATTTGGTGAAGCTTGATTGGAAGCATTTAAAAACCCACTTGCCAAAATTCTTCCTCCCACATAGCTTGTTCCTGTAATATTATATTCAACAGCACTATCAACCCCTGCATCAACCCAGCTTCCTCCTGTTGTGACTCCGCTTGCTCTTACCTGCCAGTTATAGTTCATTCCATTTCCTTGTCCGAGTATTGATAAAGCCGTTAAAATGACAATTGCATCGAGTCTGTCTGGAGTTGTTTTTAATCGAATTGTAATAATTGGATAAAACGTACCAGCTACAGCAAACGTTCTTGGTGTAGTTACTGGAATCGAGACTGCTTGTTGTAAGCCTCTTAATTCATAACCACCTTCTGAGATTACAGTAGAACATACTTGTTTTAGTGTTTTAGATCCAACCGTTGTTGCTTTATTTGTTATTTCATATCTTAATGGTAAGGAAGCTGTAGTAATATAAGTTGAATCTATAATATTAGCATGATGGAATGAGTGGCAAACAATAAACTGTCCATTTATAACAAAACCAACTCTAACCGTACCCAAACCAAGCCATTCAATATCCATCCAAAGAATTTGAGCTTTTGTAATATCCAAAGTTAATCCAGATGGTCCAGTTCCATCTAGTTTATCTCCATTCCAAGATGATTTTAAAACTGCGGTTTCGGATGATGGGGAACCATTAACAAGTGTTCTTTCTACAAAACTTAAATTACCATCATCCAATTGCAGATATATTCCATTGTCTTGGCCAAAGTAACCAACTCTTTGTCTTAGATTGTTGGCAGAAGATGCCATAACAAATGTGTTCATTACGAGTAAGGATTTACCCGGTTGGTAGGAAAATACCTTTGTTGTTTCTCTTATCGCGCTTGCTCCTGCTGTATTAGTAACATTTAAATTCATCAATCCCTGTGATGCGTTGAATGAAACCGAACCTCCATTTGCAGATAGCGTAGACCATAAATTATTATCCCTGTAACGATGTGAAGAATCGAACAAAGTCATAGGGGAAGAGACTCTCAATCTACCAAATGCATCAAAGTTTGTGGAAGCTGCAAATGTGACTGGAAAACCTTTTGTTGCATCTACTGTGGCTACTATATTTCCAGAAACTGGAATAGTTCTTGAAGCATAAATTGAAAAGTCTGTAGATGAGAGAGTTCTTATATTGGAATTTACTTTAACTAATTCCCTATAAGTATCATCACAAGCAGATGCTGTATCAAAAGTGTTACTTTCTAAATCATCGGTATAACCTTGAATTGTATATAATTGAGCCGAAATTGTATTTAATAATGTTTCAACCCTCGCGTTATTAACGGTTACATTATTAGCACTTAATGATATTTTTATATCTTCTGGATTAACTAAATGTGTTAATACGGCGTATTTGGAATATACGTCAACGGAAGACAATGGTGCTACTGCTGAATTTTGAGGAAATGCGTTGCTCGTATCTGGATATGATATGCGCACAACTGAAACTGGTGGAAAGGTTGTATTTTCTCCAAGTTGAAGAAATTTTCCATATTCTGCCGTTTGATAAGATGTAATGTAATTAGCCACTTACATTATTTATCTTTTCTAGGTGAACCGAGTTTCTTTCTTTTAGATATTTTTTCATCAAGTAGATTAATCGTTTTTTTATTTTTATAAAAAATTAAAAATATTTTATCCATGTTAATGTATAATACAAATGAAATTAACAATAAAATTGAATATGCAATAACATCCATTCGATAAATAGTTATGTATTTGATATTTAATTTTCAATCGATGGAGGAATAAAAAATGTGGAATAAAATAATAGACATAGCAAAAACAGCAAGTGCAATGTTGCATAGTGGAGAAGTTCCCCCAAATACACCTAGCAGATATAAAGAAGATTTAAGTAAGGTTAACTTTTTAGCATCTAAAAAATTTTATGTTGTATTTTGTTCGGTTATAATTTTGTCTTTCTTTTATGCTGCGAGTATTTTTGTTTTATTTTTAACAGCAACAACCCCAAACTTAACAGTGCCTTTTGTTACAATTTTTACAGAAACTATTAAAATTCTTGCAATTATAATTGCTAGTTATTTGGGGGTTCAAACCGTCTTAGACTATAGAATGCAATCCAATTCTTCCGTTGATTTAAAAGGTGAACAGAAGTTTATTAAAGAAGATGTATATGTTGAAGAATATTTGTCTGGTCCTAAAGAAGATGATTATAAATTAGAAATTGATTAATTATGAGAAAAGAAAAAACGTATTTGGATTACGATTGGACTCCTATCATAAGCTTTGAAAGCGGTGGAGAAAAATATTACAATAAATTTTTAAAAAACATGACTTGGCCAAAAGGGGCATCAGGAATAACAATGGGAATAGGGGCTGATCTCGGATATATGAGTGAAAAAGAGTTTGATACTTATTTTTCAAAGTATTTTACCAATGAGGAAAGTGAAAAGCTAAAATTAACAATAGGCTTAAAAGGTGATTCCGCTAAAAACACATTATCTAAAGTTAAAAATATAGAACTTTCTTGGGAAAATGCATCCGAAGCGTTTGTCGATTGGACATTACCCAAATTTTGGAATTTAACAAATGCGTTATGGCCTAAAATGGATGAATTATGTGAAAATGCTCAAATTGGTTTGGTGAGTATTGTGTTTAACAGGGGTGCATCTACAAAAGGTTCTTCTAGATCAGAGATGCTAAACATAAAACCATTAGTATTGAAGAAAGATTATAAAGGAATAGCTAGAGAAATACGTTCCATGAAAAGACTTTGGGAGGGTAAAAACATGGATGGTCTTATAAAAAGAAGAGAAGAAGAGGCTAAAATGGTTGAAAGTTGTATTTGAGATGTAAATATAAAAAATATGATTATTTCTTTTTTGGGATTGCAAAATATAGTTGAGGTTGACAAAAAAATGGTAGGTTTGGAAATTGGTTGCTATCGTGGGGATGGTGCTAATTGGTTATTGGAGACTTTTCCAAATCTAACATTACATGGAATTGATCCTTATTTACCTTATTTAGATTGGAATGGTTGCACCAATTGCTCAGAACAAGATACGTCAAATGGCAAAACAGTAGAAGATGTTGCAAATGAAGTGTTGGATAAACATAAAAAATCTGGTAGATATATTTTAAATAAAAAAACATCAGATGATGCAGTATCGGATTACGATGATGGTTTTTTTGATTTTATTTTTATAGATGGACTTCACACATACGATCAAGTTTTAACTGATTGTAAGAACTATTACAGTAAGGTTAAAGATGGTGGCATTTTCGCTGGTCACGATTACAATACAATAATAGAAGTGAGAAATGCTGTAGATACTTTCTCCAATTTACAAAATAAAAATGTTATTCAAATACCAACTGATGCTTGGTATTGGATAAAATAAAATTAAATCCAATCAACACACACACCTAAGCAATTGTAGTTCTTATCTCTCCAATTATTGCTCAAATCTACGATGACGCTATTATCTGTCGTTTTCTTGTCTGGATATGTCCAAATAATGTTTTTTGAAGTTAGTGTATAATCATCATCTTCATGCCAAAAAAAATGAATATCGCCGATTATATTCATTTTATATAATGCTTCCAAATTTTTAGCATGACACCATAAGCCTTTTTGTGAAATGTAAGATTCTTCAACCTCATATTGAGGAAAATCATGCCCTAAATAAAATTTATTTTCAATAAACCAAACATCTATTTCACAATCAATATTCTTTTTCAGAAGACTTGAAATTGTATTTGGATGATTTTCGTATTCTTTATTTGGACCAGACGTATTTCCCCTGTGTGATATAATTTTCAATCTTTATGAGCTTCTAAAAAATATTTAAGATCTTCTGGAGTTCCCAATCCCCACATTTTCTCGATATTAAACGTTTTTATTTTCTTACCGTCACCAATTGCTTCATTAAATGTTGGACAAGTGTAAAATTCATTATTTGTTCTAATATTTTTATCAATCATTTGTTCAGCATACTTTACATAATCTCTTCCTTTAGACCAATAGTAAATACCAACGGTTGCTATGTCTGAAATTGGATTCTTTTCAGCAACCTCCGTAACATATCCATATTCGTTTACTTTTACAAATGACCATTTGGGGTGTGTTGCTGTAAATGTGAGAATACCGCCATCAACTTTTTGCTCAATCATTTTATACATGAATTCATTTGAATCCCATTGTACAAATTGATCAGAATTTGCCATAACTAGCGGATCATCATTATCAATAAATTCTTTTGCCAATAAGGTGGTACATGCGGCCCCTTCAGTAATACCATCAACTTCAACAATTTTACAATTTGGAGTAATTAGGTTTAATAGCGTATCTAAGTTATATTTTACCCTATGTTCCTTTTGCACAACATAAATGTAAGTAGCTTCTATATTCAAGTTATCCACTACAACTTGAATCATTGGCTTACCCTCTACGTCTATTAATGGTTTGGGGAAAGTATATCCTGCTTGTTGAAATCTACTTCCTGCTCCAGCCATTGGAATGAGAACGTTCATTTTACCGCCTTGCCATTTTGGTTTATTCATATTTTTTCTTTCGTTTATTTTTTTTGTTATTTTTTCTAATGTCAAATCTTGTGGATCATCCACCCTTAATACGCTCGCTCTACTTCTACTGGCTGCTAATAAACCATGAGGGGAATCTTCCACAATTAAAGTCTCTTCAGGCAATACGCCCATCATACTCATGGTTTTCCAATACATTTCAGGGTGCGGTTTAGAGTTTTTAACGTCTTCATTAGATATGATCAAGTCCATATATTCAATTACACCTATTTTAGCCAATATAACCAACACAGATCTTCTAATTGAATTTGAAGCAACCGCCAATTTATATCCCTTGCTTCTCAACTCTTTGAACAATTCAATTTTTTCTAGATCAGGTTGTAACTTAGAAATATATTCAACTGTAAGTTCTTGTTTTCTGTTCCAAATCAAATCATGCGTACTTGAATGCAATCCTTTGTTTTTTGTTAACAATTCTAATTTTTGATTCGTTTTCAAACCATCATAAATCGATATATGTTCCGATTCTGTAATAACATACTGTTCTCCAAATACTCTTAAAGCTTGATTAAGAGCATTGTAATGTATCTCTTTTGTTTCAACTAAAACGCCATCTAAATCGAATATAATTAATTTTATCATTTTCTTATAATTTCACTAAGAAGATCTTTCCCAATATATCTGACTATTTTAGGATAACATAATGTTTTTGCAAGAAATATTTGCTTAATTTCCTCAATACATAAACTATCACATTCTTTTAACACGTTTTCAATATGCTCAAAACATTTACAAGAATCTGAAAATACTGGATCTAATATATGCACATAATCGTTAAATCCAGGATAAGAACCTCCTACATTGTCAAATCCACCTATATAATATTTGTTTTTTTCCATTTTCTCTAATACTGGAAAAGACCATATCATTACATCATATCTAGTTAAAACCAAAAAATCATATTTTTTAGAATTATCTTTACAGTATTCTTGAAATAATTCCACGCTTTTATGTATGGAATATAACTGAGAATATATATTAAAAATATTTTTATCATTATTAAATCTCTGATCCTTTAAACCATTTACAATATTTTTAATACTTGAACTAGGCGTAAAATCTCTCTGAGGTTCAATTATTTTTCTTTTTGGTTTATATCTTTCCTCTATAATTTCTATTGTATTTTTATCAACTATGAGATTTTCCGAATAACTCCAATCCGATTGATCGAAAACATCTTTATTTTCATCAAACCAACAATGCGCGAAAACATCTACATCACCTTGAGAATATATCGCTTTTTGATGATGCTCAAATATTTTAGAATTTGATATATATCTAGGTTGACCAAATAAACAAAGTGCTATTTTCATGTGTTATCGTGTTGTTTCAGTAATCTAAGTTTAGAGTTAATATTCATTTTATAATTCCATTTTCCTCTACATCTAGCTGACCATTCACAATCCTCTCCTTGACCCCAAGCTAAATTTTCATCTAGTTTATTTTCCATTAAAAATGTTTTTTTACCTATTATAACTGTACCATTTATATACATATCAGAATTGATATAGCTATAATCATCATATAAAAGTCTATTGGGAGCTAAGAGTGTATTATTATGTTCTAGTATATATGGAGCGGAACCACACCACCATAAAATCCAATCTCTCCACCTAGTTCCGTCTTTATTGAATATTTTACACATGCTAACATCCCAATCGGGATCGAAATTTAAAAAACCTTCGTACCATTTAGGATCGAAAACGACATAATCATGTATAATTATTATATTTTCAAAGCAAGATTTTTCTATAATTATATTCTTTTTTTTGGTTATCCATTTATCTTTAATTGTCTCATCGAAATTAATGAATTTAATATTACCCAATTCAAAATCTTTATTTTTGGAATTTGATCCTACTATGATAATTTCATAATTATCTGAATCGATTTTTTGTTGTTTTATGGTATCTATTATAGTAGATAAGTTTTCATTTGTCACAACATCATCAACTATTATATCGTTAGATATGATTCCGAAACTCCATTGTTTATTTGAAGAATTCATTATTAAAGAAATTGTTGGAAAGTTCTTCATAATTGTGACCAAACACATTTATGGTATTATATGAGGGGTGAAATGCCACTCCATTTTTAATAAAAACCATATTTAAATTTTTTTCTTGCATATATAAGTTCATAGGAACCTCGTCAAAACCATCTTTAATTAGTCTTTGATCATTTAATATATTTTTCCATGTTTCGGTCTTTATGGCGAAAACACTATTACAAAAATAAGGTCTTTTAATTTTAATTAAAGAAAAATCATCAATATTTGAAATTTCCTTTAATTTACCAATACATATATCGTTTAAGTAATTTTGAGCTTTGTGAGAAAATCGAACGGGGTGAACTCCTTTGTAATAATGATCTACGTTTCTTACTTCATCGTAAAAGGCATCGCAATTCCATTTTTTAGAATTAATAGTATGATCATTTAATCTCTCATAATTACATCCCCATATATTAGGTATATGTGTTTCCAAATAAATATTTTCTAATTTATTTCGTTCATCTTCATTTAAAAAATTCTCAACAAATAAATCCACTGAAGGTATACCAGATGTTATAGTCGGAGATAGAAATAAATTTTCACTATCATCCAATATTGAAACATTTTCTATAAAATATTCCCATGTTTTATAAGGAATAAACACGTCTTCGTCTATCGATATCGAATATTCCCCACCATTTTCTATAGCTGTTAGAATTTTCGTCATATAATTATCATTTCCAGTAATCTTAAAAGCGTTAACTTTAATATTAGCACTTTTCAAATCATCTACCATTTTTTTGAAACTTGAAAATTCCGAAGACGCTAATATATTAACTAAAATTTTATCTTTAATTGAATCTTTCAATTTTAAAAGTTCTTTAATAGAATGTGATATGTAATCGTATCTTTCATGGATTATGAAATTAATTGATGTCTTCTTTGTATTTTTCATATATTTTTCCTTCGGGTATCTTGATAAATGTCTCTCATACACGTTGATATTGCTATTATGTAATGATTTATATTTTCCATGTGAATAACTAGTAACCCAAAACTCACATTTATGTCTTTCGGAAAGTATGATTGGAAGTTCCTTTGGATAAGGTAACTTATTGATATGTTTCGAAGTTGACCACCAAAAATTACCAGAATAATGTTTTACAGGTTCATCGACCAAATCAACTCCACATGCATCATAATCCTTTAAGATGTTTTCAATATTTGAAATATTGGATAAATTGAAAGATAACATATACTGTCGCCATTCATCTATACATATGTTATCACCACTAGATGCTCCTTTTGTGTGTATGTAACAAATATTAGAATTCGGATTGTTTTCTGAAAAGTCCTTAATTAAATTCAGCGTTGAAAATTCATAATCCTCTAAATCGCATCTAGGATATAATTCTACGATTCTATCATTTAATATTAAATTTCCTTCTCCAGCCACATTGACATATACGTTTTTAAAAAAGTTAAAATCAATATATGAAACTATCTCATCGAAAATTTCTTGATATTTGCCGATAGTGGCAACATGTATAAAACATGTATTATTTTTTTCTTCCAACATAAATTAATTGTAAATTATCATCATCTGCAATATAGCAAGTTTCTGTATGGTACATATTACCAAGTTCGTGCATTTTTTTCAATATCTCCACATCGAAACAATGATGATGAATAATCCTATAACAATTATTTTCACCAACTTCATCGTAGTAAGATGGCTTTGTTTCCACCATGCAACTAGATTCGTGTAAATGCGTTAAATCATTTTCTGAAACATTTTGCAAATAATCATCCATCAAATGTTCAAATGAAACATAGTCTCTATTTCTGTCCCAACAATAATTTTTGTTGGGTAATATATTAACAATTAAACCATCATTTGTTAGATAATTTTTCCATAGATTTATAGCTTTTATGGGATTAGCTATATGTTCTAATGTGTGAGATGTTAAAATAGCATCGTACTTTTTATCAAGTCTTTTTAAATGATTTTCATCGGTGGCATCACCCAAATACATCGTACCATTGAATTCCCCAACTTGGGAATGTTTTTCCATTGATGTCGGAAAATTAAGAACATCTAAAGATTTTAATTTATTATATAGAAAATTCAATAATCTACTTGGACCTCCTATTTCCAGTACATTTTTACCAATTAAAAAATTTTCAATGTGATTTAAATTCATTTGTCACGTATAACATAACTCTCTGTCACATTTTCATCCCAACGATATATTTTCATATAATCATCTATATGAAAACTCGTTTTAGCTTCTCTATTCAACTGAGAAACCCAAGCCCAATCTTCTTCAACCATTAAATCTGGAAAATGATATTTTTGAGCAATAGTCCTTTTCCAAAAGCAAGAGTGCCAAGGTGGTCTTTTAGCATTTATTTTTTGTACAGGATCATTATTAGGATAACCCAACTCAAATGTTAAGGTGTAAGGCCCGTTACCATTTAAATAAACACTCTCTTTAAAAGTTATAACATCGACATCTGGATTATTATATATAGCATCAATAGCTTTCTCTATATAATGATCCTCAATATCATCGTCATCATCAACAAATGCCAAATAATTCCCTCTAGCAATATACACTAAAGATTCTCTCTTGTAACCCACGGATCTTCTCTTATTATCTAAAAAACATAAAAGTTCAACATCCTTTGGATTCTTTAAACGATCAATTTGATTTTGAAGTTTATTAAAAAGAGGTATTAATTTTTTTTCAAGTCTACTAGGAACGGATGGCAGTAGAATGGATAATTTGGGTATTGGTGAATATGTACTCATATTTTTTTAAGAATCAACTTTGCTCCAGTCAGGTTCAATATTTAAGTATTTTGCCAATTTGTCAACGTCAGCGATTCTTTCATTTTTTAGCGAATGCCACAATTCATCACTAATTTTATCCTTATTATCAGACAACATTCTATTAGCGACATTATCTCTTTCCCTCTTACCAAAAACCCAATGATTATGTTGTATATGTATATCTTTCCTCCAAACAACTCTATCAAATGCTTTAAATGTTTGATACAGCCATTGATCTGACCAATTTATTAAAAACTCTTCCCTACAAAGATAACCTATAATATCAACGTATTTTTTATGTAAAAAAGCATTCACGCAAATTTCATCAGAATTTCTATAACCATCATAACAATGAACAAGTTTAATAGAATCTTTAGGTAGATTGGAACCAGTAAACTCTTTTAAAATTTCTTCATCCCATTTTTCTGTCTTAAATACCATATCATCGCCAATGTATCCTAACACATCCCCTTTAGCGTGAGGATATAACATATTCCAAATTTTATTTATACCTATAAATTTTTTATCATTTTTAATATCAATTATTTTAACAAAAGGTATAGCATTAGATATTTTATAAGCGATATCTCTTGTTGGATCATCTTCATCTATACCAAACAATAATTCTACATTATTAATATCTTTAACAGTAGTCAAAATAGAACTTATAAGCGTCAATTTCAAATTTAAACGCTCTCTACTAGGAACCAATAAGCTTATTTTTGTCATTGTGTTAATATAACACGCATATTATTATTATCAATTATTTTTTTCTGAATATCTATTAAAAATTGTTTTCATTATATTTTTAACATCTTTTTCAGAAGTATCTGGTACAGCATTTTGCCATGCTGGTAAAAAACCATGTTTTTTTGAAAAGACATCCACTGCTTTAACTATATTTTCTTTCCAATCTTTTCTACATGAAATCGAACTACTCTTTTCAGAACACTCAATTTCATCCAAGAAATCCACACTGTTAGCCAAATCAGCCCAATTCCAATATGGTGTTGTATATTCCGCTTTAGCTATTCTATATGAATGTTCGACGTGTTCAAATGCATTTACAAAATTCTCATCTATTAGACCAACTTTTTCTAAAACTTCCTTGGAATAATAACAGAATGCCCCAACGCTATGTGTGTTTATAGCTATTTTCACTTCACCATAATCGATTATATATCTAGGACAAGGTTTACCACCAGATATTCCATTTTTATTAGCTGGACCATGATAACCAAAACAAAAATGCTGTATCCCTGTAATATTTTTTGCTCTGATATATTCATTTAAAACTTCTTCGTTTTTAACAATAATATCATCCTCCATGATGAAAATATGATCAGCACCTAATTCTAATGCTTTTTTAAATAAAATATTTTTATTTTTACCAACTCCTAAATTTTTATCATTTTTTGTATAAAAAACATTCTTATCAACATCTAAATCATCTTGACCATCATTTACAACTGCCAAAAAATCCAAATTTTTAATTTTTTTAACGGATTCGTAGCATTGTTTAAAAAAATGTGGTCTATTACAAGTCACTATTCCTAAAAAAATCATACTCACATATCTTATGCTAAATGATAAATAAATCAAATGGCTTTATATAATGCAACGAATGTGAAAGAATTGCCACAATTGGAAGAAATTGTGGATGGTAATTATCTTATTGTCGAAAACAATCAAGGAACTTATATTATAGATTTTGTCGATTTCGTCGTTGGTCCAAATAACGTTTCATTCTATAGCACCGTGGAAAGTCTTTGTTCCAAACAAGCGTCTCTATCCGCAACTGTTAATACTCAATTACAAACTCTTTCCACAAATGTCTTGAGTGCTGTTAATTTAAAAGTTAATGCATTGACTGCAAATTATCCTAGATACTTTGAAGTATATCCAAATACGATTACAGTATCCAGCGGAAATAGGAGTGCTAGGACAGATTTCAATAGTGAACTTGGTAATATAAGGGTAAATGATATTAATGTGATTCCGACGAATTCTGGAGCAGCTACTATGACTTGGGCATTGCTTCTATCATCGGTACAAAATCCAGGCTCCCCGCCATCCCCAACCCCATATACCTATACAATCACAATTTCATCACCAAGCAACGTTTCGAGTGATGCGATCTTTGAGACAAAAGTATTAAAATACTTCTAATCCTTAACGTGAAATGCCAGAGCTTTCGTGATTTTACGAACGATGTCCTTTTCTCCAATGTTTTCAGCCTTTAATCTAGCAACCTCTTTTTTAAATGCATTGATGAATTCTTTGGAGAGAGAAAAGTTACGAGGATAGAACATTCTCGATTTAGTTAGAATCGATCCGTAATTTTCTAAAATGGAATTAGCTTTTTTATAAAACTTCACCCAATTATTTAGTGATAATAATAGGTTTTTTCTCTTTATCAAACTCTTCCGCTTGTTCGCGTACGAGTCTATTCATTTCAGCAAGTTCATTTATATCTATTAAAGATTGATCTTCTCCGTATGCATCACCATCATCTGTAACATACATTCCAATTTGAGCAATTCTTTCGTGAGGTTGACCATAAATATCTATAATTGCTGGTGCATCGTCTTTATCAAAAAACGGTAATGTCTCAACACCTTTTTTATATTTGCTCAATATAGCTTTGAATATATTATCAATTTCATTAACATATTCAGCATCGACTTCACGTATTCCATTACTCTGAATAGGAGGCATCAAGTCTCTAGTGCAAATAAAAATGATATCGAAGTTTTTCATGGATTGCCTGACCTTGAAAAGCGCATATTCCATATCCTTTTCAGTAAAACCATTTAACCCCTTACCATAACACCACATTGTATATATCAAATTATCAAGTGGGCATCTATCGTAAATTACTTTCTCATGTGCGGTGAATTTATCAGACTCAGAGCATAATATATCTAGAATTTGTTTCTGTAGGATAGGATTTGTGTTCTTGGAATGTTTTTTATCCTTAACTAATTCCCTATAATCGCTTTTAACCAAAGAATACGTTGGCCATCTTTCCAAGAAATGTTTAATTGTGGTTGACTTGCCGCTACAACTTGTTCCTGAAAATGCAATCCTCATGAATACAATTTAACTCGATTTATTATTAAATCAAGAATTATTTTCCAGCAAGTGTTCTACCGATATCTCCAAAGAAATTTGATAATGAACCCGCTGCACCACCAAATTGTGATTGAGGTCTTATATCTGAACCTTCTCTTCTGACTTTAACAAAATTAGGTTTATTGTATTCTGCTGCGCCCTTCTTAGGATTTGGTATATAAAGCTGTATGTTTGGGTTATCTAGTTCCTCTTGATATGCTGGACGATACTTGCCGCCTCCCATGTCAACATACGCTGGATATTCCATCCTGCCATATTTAATTGTCGGTCCCTTACCTTCCTTTGGTTTTGTATAAGGTTTAGCCAATTCCGCTTTTCTAACTTCAACTCCATCATCACTTGTGACTTTTCCACCTCTCAATGCATTTAACAATCTTGTATTTTGATCAGCTGTTCCTTTATAATCTTCTGGCTTGTTAACAATACCAAGTTCAACCGCTAGTTTTCTTCTCGCTTCTTTGTCGCTACGTTTACCGCTTTGGTTTAGAAAATCTACGATTGAAACACCAGTATAATCTTTAACGTATTCTTCTTTTGATGGTTTTGGAGTTTCTTCAGCTTTTGGAGTTTCTTCAGATTTTGGTTTTTCTTCTACTTTTGGAGATTCTTCTGTTTTCGGCTTTTCTTCTGTTTTTGTAGCAGGAACATCGGCTACAGGAGAAATTCTATCAAATGTTGATTTAAAATTATTATCATACAATTCTGGAAATTTTTTCAATTCATTTTGTAATTCTTTAATAATCGCGTCTTCATCTGCCAAAACAGAATCTGGATTAGTGATATAAGAATCAACATCTTTTAAAAAAACATCCGTTTTATTCCAAAAATCAACACCATAACCATTTGGGTCTTCTGCTAATTTAGTTTTTTCATCTTTAGACATACCTTTTAGTATCTCGGTCAATTTCTGCATTCTCACATATATTGGAGGAATACTTCGATCTTGTTCTGTCAAATAGTGTAATTTTTTGAAACTTTTCATATATTTTTAAAAATCCGCTTGATACGGTGTTGGGCTTGCTTTTGCATTAGGTTGAGTTTTTGAAGGTTCCTCTACATAACGACTTGGTTTAAATTTTCCTTGTGTTGGAGTGGATGATGGTTGAGGTTTCGGTTGAGGTGGGGTTTTAGGTTTTTCACTTTCTAATTCTTTTTTAAATTCATCGG
>CAZIJP010000044.1:0-833 GCA_964539615.1 uncultured bacterium | reverse complement strand
CTATTATTTTGGGCAACTATTATTTTTATACCAAAACCTGGTACCAAAATAATAGTTGCCCAAAATATTCCTTTAAGTGCTTTATAGTTTTCACTTAAAATTTTGAGTATTGTGCCTAATATACTAATACCTCCAGTAACACCAGCTACGATTCCCCCTTTTCCTTTAGGGTCTTTATCATTACCACCACCACCACCGCCACCGCCTTTTCGTAATTCTATTTCTAATTTAAGTTTTTCATTTTCCAGAGCGGCTAATCTTTCTTTGTGTTCAAGTTTATCTTTTGCTCTTTGTGCTTTTACTTGTTCTTTTACAACGTCTGCTAAATCAGATTTGGAGATTACTTGATCTATTTCTCTATCTATTAAATCTTGAGCATTTAATAATTTTTTTTGTGCTTCAATTGAGGACGCTAAAACGGCATTATAAGTGTCAATTGTAACATTGCCTTCATCTTGTGCTGATCTAAAAATATCTATTGGTTGTCTAAAACTTTCAGCAATTTTTGATAGCGTTGCATTTCCATTTTTTTGAATAGCATTTATAATTTCGTAATGAGATCTTATTTCTTGTGGGTTTAATGATGCTATTTTATTAACTTCGCTAATTTTTGCTTCAATTTGTCTTCTTTTAAGTTCTGGTATTTTAGCAAGCATTTGAGCGGCTTGGTCAATTATAACAGCACCTACAGCCGTTCCAGCTATCCAAGACATCGCTGCACCTAATCCCTCTACTGCTGGAATCGCTAATGCTTGTGCCGCTTCATTCAAAATAACATTTTTTCTATAATTTTCAAAAATTAATTGCGAATCTTTATCTCTCATATTGTTTTT
>CAZIJP010000043.1:0-18382 GCA_964539615.1 uncultured bacterium | reverse complement strand
AACAATTAATGATTGAGCTATCATATAAATATGAAGAAAACCTACGGTTTCATTATTCTGACTATCATCGGCGTCATTTGGGGGCAATATGTTTTCAGAACGGGAAGCATCCCGGGAGTATTAGCTATTGTTTGTTTTGTGCTGGCAGGTTCGGCATATATTCTTTATCATGACAAAAGTCCTAGAAAGGAACAAATACTTTTTTATTACCTATGTCTTTATTACACAAAACGCGGTGAACGGCTACGTATATTAGAAAAACCAACCGGCCGTGTGCTTGGTCAATATGCCGTCAAAGAATTCGATTATCTTACTGTTGTGGATACCATGAATAAAATGAGCCGCCAGATCAACATACCTGTTTTCCGAGAAGAAGATGATTTTATAGATTCAATAGGAGAACAGGAAAGAAAAAAAAGGCAGGGATGAACCTGCCTTTTCATAAAGAAATAAAAATTACTATCAATATTTCGATGATAATTCTTCAATGATACGTACGTAATCTTCCAAAATCCTTCTGCGGCTCGGATGTTTGAGTTTTTTAAGTGCTTTCTGTTCGATCTGGCGCACACGCTCACGGGTAATACCAAACTTTGAGCCGACCTCCTCAAGCGTATACGATTTGCCTTCGATCCATGAATACCGTAAACGCAAGATCTTTTGTTCACGATCTTCAAGGGTAAGCAGAAGTTCATTGAGTTTTTCACGAAGCAGTTTGATCTGAACCGTACGTTCCGGTGATTCGATGCGGGTATCTTCAAGGAAATCACCGAGCTGACTGTCTCCCTGGTCACCCACCGGGGTTTCTAAAGAAACAGGATCAATGGCAATCTTTTTGATCTGGTTGATCTTTGTCTCCGGCATATCAACGATCGGAGCCAGTTCTTCGGTGGTCGGTTCGCGGCCGTTCTCCTGTTTGAACACGCGCATGGCCTTATTGATCTTATTGATGTTCTCGATCATGTGAACGGGGATACGGATAGTGCGAGCCTGATCGGCTATAGCACGGGTAATAGCTTGGCGTATCCACCATGTCGCATAGGTAGAAAACTTATACCCTTTTTTATAATCGAATTTTTCAACGGCACGCATGAGGCCGATATTGCCTTCCTGAATAAGATCAAGGAATTGCAGGCCGCGGTTCGTATATTTTTTTGCTATACTGATGACAAGACGGACGTTCGCGCTGATAAGATGGTTTTTTGCTTTTTCAACCTTACGTAATCCCTTGTTGACCTCAAGTAAAATGAAATTCAATTCATCGCGGTTCAATCCGAGGCGTTGTTCGTTTGAACGTATACGCTCTTCATACCCACGTATCTCAAATGCCTCCACATCGTCGCGAAGACGCATTTTGTTGAGATCTTTTTCCTTTTCTTCGATATCCTTCATGACAAGCTTAAAACGCTCGGCAAGTTTTTCCACTTGTGAATAATTCAGATTTGTCTCTTCCACGGCAATACGCATGCGTTCGCGCTTTGCCTCAAGAAGCATGATGTTCTTATCTTTATCTTTTTGTGTCTTTGCTTTCTCGATCTTTTCATAGGTATCCTGTATCTCACGGTGAATACCTTCGATTCGGTCGAAATTCATTTTGAACTGACGGCAGTATTCATCCTGTTTTTCCAGATTATTGATATCGCCGTAATCCATATTGATGACATCTTCGCAATGGCGTTCTTCGCAACGCGGCACACGTTGTTTGAGTTCGTCAACAATAAAATCAAGTTTGAAAATATACTTTTTGATTATGTTGTAGCCTTCTTCAATGCGTTTTGCGACCTCGATCTCGCCCTCTTTGTCGAGTAGCGGCACCTTGCCCATTTCACGCAAATACAAACGAACAGGATCATCAAGCGTGTCTTCGGCCAATGCGCTTTCCAATATCTCGGCATTGAGCTCTTTATTGGACTCTTCTTTATCTTCCTGAAGCAAGCCTTGCTTCTGAAGTTCGCCGACGATGCGCTCGAATATTTCAGGCGACACGACCTCGTCAGGTATTAGGTCGTTCAACTCCTCATAGCTGATGCCGTTTTTTTTCGACGCCTCTTTTATGATCTGTTCAATTAATTCTTCGGGCCCAAGCGTTTTTTTCAAACTACCCCTCCTTTTTTCTGATACAGACCGATCTTTTTGTCGATCTTTGCCAGGAGATGAACAAAATTATCATGCGTCAAATTGACGGTATTTTTTGTTACATACAAAGCTATCTCATCTCCTACATTCTTATCCTCAATAAACAATTGCGTATTTCCTTTTACAAACAAGTCCTCTCCCTGTGTGTGTGCAGAATACAATTTTTTTAAAACACTAAGAATACTATCATGCTGCACAAACAACGAGGCATGTTCGATACGGTCAAATATTTCCCGTGCAAACGAACTGTTCTCCATCACAAACATCAAGAGAAAAATATCATCTTTCGAAAAAGCCGGCATATGCGGTGAGGCTTGTTTTTCTGCGGCAGTTATCGATTTCCTGCGTTTGATCATACCAAACCGTTCATCCAACCGCTGCATATACATATAGCGTAACGTCTCATCGGGGATCGAATTGAAATAGGCCTCGAGTTTTTTATATACGAGCGCTTTTTTATTCGGATTCGACATGTCTTCACCTGATGCCTGCCGGTCAACATAAAAATCAAACCCGTTCACCGCTTTCCGTTTGAGCTCGTCGAAGGCCTCTCTGCCTTGCGTGCTCATCAATTCATCGGGATCTTTCCCAAACGGATTTATAATAACATATGCTGCAAACGGCGACTGAAACAAGATCTCAAGCGACCGCAACATGGCACGAATACCCGCTTCATCGCTGTCCAGAAATAAATACACGTTTTCAGCACGATTGACAAGCACTTTTACATGCTGTTCGGTAAATGCCGTGCCGAGTACTGCCGCCACATTCGGCACCCCGTTCTGTACCATACTCAAAAGGTCCATATACCCTTCGACAAGGATAACTTCTTTGCGCCGATTGATCTCCTGGCGCGAGGCATGATATCCGTATAAAACATTTGACTTTTTAAACAACGGCGTCTCCGGTGAATTGAGATATTTCGGTTGCTGTTCATCATCCAATGTACGCCCGCCAAACGCTATGGCGTTTCCGTTGGTGTCTAAGATAGGAAACATCAGCCTGTTGCGAAAGATATCATAGGTCGAACCATTGGATGTGCGGATAAGTCCCAATTTCTCAGCATCGTCAAGCGATGCATTCTTCGAACGAAGATAATCGGTGAACCCATGCCATCCGTCGGGAGCAAGCCCGAGACGGAACGTCTCGATGGTCTCTTTTGTTATCTTACGTTTGCTCAAATAGAGCCGTGCATCTTTTCCTGCTTCGTTGAACATCAAGTTCTGATAAAAATAATCCATTGCCAAATTATTGACGCGTTTCAGCCGATCACCGTATTCGTCTTCCTTACGATCGAGGGAGATCCCCAACTCGCGTGCAAAACGGTCCAACGCCTCAGGGAATGTCAGGCTTTCATATTCCATAAGAAAGGTGATCACTGTGCCCGATTTTCCGCAGCCGAAACAATGGAACAAGCCTTTTTCTGGACTTACGGATAACGAAGGTCCTTTGTCATTATGAAATGGACAAACACCCATGAAATTTTTACCGGCCTTCTTGAGTGGGATATACCGATTAATGAAATCAATGATATCGGTGCGCTCAATTATTGTCGCTGTTATTGAATTTGTAGTTGTGTTCACGTTTATATAGATACACTTTTTACAAAAAAGTTACACTTATTTTAAATTTATTTTTCAATTTCATATGATTTTCTTTTTAATATTGACATTTCTTCTATAAATCCTTATCCTACAAGCGCTAAGGAGGACACTATGGACATGCCTGAAAAACTGAAAATTCGATATACGAATCTGGACAAATTACCGCCGGCAGCGCCGGTGAACGGGGCTTTTGGAGCCCTCACCCATGATGGGCTTTTAGTTGTGAACCTTTATTTTGATCGCAAATCGATACCTGTCGAATTGGAAATTGAACACATCGAACATAATATTTTCGGCAATGAACGGCCGATCAAAAACGAATATGATGTTGATGTGATCCGCGAGGTCATCACAAAAATTTGCATGACCCCAAAGGTCGCAAAAAATCTCGGCAGATGGCTCATGCAAAAAGGCGAAGAGGCGGAGACCGCCGTAAACGGGCAAAATATTACATAACGTTTTTTTATTGCACGGATGTCCGATTCGGACGTCCGTTTTTTTGTGAGACAAATTCGCCGGTAGCATTGTTCTATGCTATAATTTTCCGAACCTCCACAATTTCTCCACATTTGATGCTTATAGTCTCTTCATAGGGCTGTGCCGCGTTTATCTCAACTGCCCGAAGGAGAACAGCATGTTCGACGATCTTCCTCTTCCACCATCCACCCGCTTCAATGATGAATTTAAATTAAACGCAGTGCATTTTTATAATACCAATTCGTATACCCTTCGACAGGCCGCGAAATTACTGCAGATCTCGTGCGGCACATTGTCGAAATGGGTAAAAAAATATTCCGAACACAAAAATATTAAATGCACAAACCCTGAACAAACAATAGAAAAAATGCAGCATGAGATCGACGACCTAAAAAACAATGTCGCAACACTTCGTTCAATTGTCATGAAAAGTCTCCTTGATAAATACGCCGACACTGAAAATAAATGATCATTTCCTTCCTATTTTATTATATTGATAATCATAACAATAGTAAATTCCATTTGTATGACCGTGACATACGTTAGATGTATCATACTCTCCTCTCGCTATTTATCCTTTACGCATAACTATATAAAGAAACATACGGAAACACTTGCATTCAACCGATACCACAAATGAGGCTATCATGCATGCCCTGCCGACAGAAAGGAGTTTGCCATGGAGATCCGAGGATTAAACAACAGCGAAATGATTTCTAAGCTGTTCAAACGCTATGACACCGACAGCAACGACGGTTTAAGCAGTGACGAATTTTCAGCGCTGAATGTAAACAAGACCGTGAGTTCCGAAGCGTTATCGAAGATATTTGCCAACACCGATGCCGACGGCAACGGTTCAATCACACAGACCGAGTTGAGCGATTCGATCACAAAAAAGATACAGGAAAAATTTGAAAGTGTCTTTACTGCTGAAGTTCAAACCCAATTGGTGAATGCCATTGAATCAGGTGATACTGAAACCGCCGCTTCGATCATTGAATCAGTGGCAAAAGCTATGCGACCAACATATTCCGGCATGAAGGGTCCGCAAGGCCCGGGTGGAGGCCAACCGCCACCGCCGCCGCCGGATAAAATGTTTTCTGATATGGATACCGACAGTAGTGGCACGGTCACATTAGATGAATTCACCGAGATGGGGAAAAAGATCGGGCAAACAGATACCGAGAAATCATCTCAGATCTTTTCAGAGATAGATAGCGATGGTGACGGAGTGATCACGTTTGAAGAACTAATGGCTGACATGGAAAAACGAAAAATTGAACGCGAAGACGGCTTGCAGGCAAACGGCTCAAATATGATGCAATTTGCTGAACAGCTCATCAAAATGCTTCAAGAAAAAACAGCTGAATCATCAACAACAACAGCCAATTCTACTGATAGTGAACTTTCAGGACTAATTGTTGATAAATACGCGTAAATTTAATCAAGGTATGTTGAAGTGAGGGCAGAAGGAAATCTGCCCTTTTTTATTGCATGATCCCTAAACAGAGTTTTAACCGTAATATTTTTTTTACAGAAGCATATACTTGTTCTTTGAATGCTGCATCCTTACCGATCTCTGCCAGAATATCATTATGACATTTGCGTTCATCACTCGGCATAAGGATCATATCACACCCGGCTTTCGCAGCTGCAAGATCAGGATTTTCAACTCCCGTCAAGGCTTTCATCCACATTGCATCGGTCACGATGATACCGTTAAACCCCAATTCCTCTTTCAAAAGACCGGTAACGATGTTTCGAGAACAGGTTGATGGTAATCCATTAGTTCCGTATTTATCATTATTATTCACGTTGATATGCCCGATCATAATCGAGATCACGCCGGCATCGATCAATTCACGATAGGGCTGCAGTTCTGTCATTTCGCCGTCAATATACACACGTTCTTTGTGGCTATCTCCTTTTACATTACCGTGTCCGGGGAAATGTTTGGCCGTAGCAACAATGCCGTTACTCTGAAGTGCCAGGGAAAAAGAGCGGGCACTGGCAATGATCTTGCTCTCATCGGTCCCAAAACTGCGATAACTGATGATCGCATCATTGAACGCGGTATCAACGACCGGCGCATAATCTTGCTGAATACCGATCTCACGTAATTCCCGTGCTATGATCTCTGCCACGGCTGCAGCTTGAAATGCATCTTTTATATCGATCGTATCCGGCACTTCAACCGTATCCTTGATCTTCATATTGAATAAACTCGGTTCCGCATCGGCGCTGTAGAGCATCCCGGGCATTCCTGTTTTTAGCGCGATATCATTGAACCTTTTTACAAGATCGCTAAATGACTGCTTTGTACCGTTCAACAACAACACTCCGCCGATATACTGCTCTTGAATAAGCGCATCAACTGTTTCGGTCGGCCTGCCTAATCGCCCCGCAACGGATATCACCATTTGAGCTACACGCTGACTGTCGGTGAGTTTTCCGAATGCATCATCCACTGCTTTGGTCAGTTCAGCATTATCAGAATAAAAATCACCAATCGCGAACCGTTTTGTCTGTGGTAAACCGATAGTAGTAACTGCAAAAACAATAATAAGCAGCGCCATTAATCGCATATCAATCCCGTCCTTCTTTTCTGAAATATCCGTAAATCGCCTGTTTCTTAATAATATTTTTCACATAATCCCGGGTCTCATAATAAGGTATCATCTCTACAAATTCAACAATCGGCCTGTCTCCGAAAGATCGTATCCATTGTGATGTTATGCCCGGGCCTGCATTATATGCAGCCAGAGCAAATTCTGTTTTCCCGTATCGTTCGATCATACTATTCAAGTAATACATGCCGCACGTAATATTTACGACAGGGTCTGTAAGTAACGGATCTTTATCGTCAGGAAAAAATTTCTTAATAAGCGGGCGCGCCGTCGATGGCATAAGCTGCATCAGTCCTACCGCGCCAACTCGGGAGATCGCCTCGGGACGAAATGAACTTTCCTGATGCATGATCGCCAGCACAAGATCTTTATCGCACAACGTATAAACCGACGCAGCAGCATCAAGTTCGGATGTGAAAGCCTCGGGATACAGCCAGCGTACAATGTCCGGTTCATTCTGATATATCGTTACCAAATGGGAAGCCGCTTCGATCTCTCTCGGATATTGATGGTACATATCATAGACCGATAAAAAATTATGATAAGAAAGCATAAACTCACGGTCATCAATATAGCGTTGAATAAGAAAAACAGCTTCTTTATCTCCGAATGTTGTCAACGCTGTAATAAGTTTTTTTAAAGCAGGATGGCCGGAATCACCCGTTTTAGATACCTTCATCGTGAACGATATATCGGTCATTGAAGATATGACCGCATGATAATAGGTGAACGGTTGAACAGCGACGGATCTTTTGAAATATAACTCTGCTTTTTTCGTATCGCCGGTAACCGTCCGTTGTAAATATCCCATCCAAAACCAGGACTTCGCTTGCTCATTACGCGTAAGGCGGTCGACAGTGACCAGATCAAAAAACTCAATAAGACCGTAATGATCATAGCGGGCTAGAAATTGTGCAGGAGCTTCAGAAACAACCTTCCGGTACTCGGCTTCTGTCAATTGCCCCTGGTATTCGGTAAAATCAGTATTGGTAAGATGATCAAGAAGATACAGCATGATGAGCGGTTTTTTCATGACCACAGCCGGATCGTTCAATTTGTTTTTAAGAAATTGCCGTTTGTCTGTTTCCCGAATATCGGTATATTTTTCCGCCAGGATGTATCCGTTCACACTGCCGTCGGCAACTTTGAACCTTTTCTTCACATGGATCGATGTATAGGTTTTCCACCATTGTTCGGTACGATCGGTAATATCCTGCAATATCGGGACAACATCACTGACATACTGCTCCGGCACAACCGTCATCAATCGTAGGTCTACATCACTCACAGTAAATTTCCGTGAAAAAACCAATCGGCGATACTGTTCTCGGATTTCATAACGAACAGCAGATGCGGCTTTCAATGAAAAAGCATTTCGATACAATCGTAATGCTTCCTGCTCTTCATGAATTTTTTCATAGGCCATGGCGATCATAAGATAAGCTTCCGAGCGTAAATATTCATCTCCGACCGAATCGACGCTGCCTTCATATCCGGTCACGGCACGATAATCTTCCGTGTTATATAACGCCTTCATTTTATATAGTAGAAAAAAATTATATAAAAAAGGTACCTGATCCCGAATCTTTTCAAATTTTTCAATGGTAGACAATACCGCTGACCAATCCTGAGATTCTTCATATATAAGACATATCTTCATTAATGCTGCAGGATAGAGCACTGAATCCGGTTGAATTTTTTCATATTGTTTTAATGCTTCCTGATGGTCCCGCAAATTATAATATACATGATTTGCAGACATGAAATATTCATTGTTGTCTATCGTCAAACGAACATTATTTTTATTACACCCGTTAAAAGGTAAGACAATGAAAACGAATAATAGACTAATCCCACAAAGAGTACAGCGCGTCATACCGGTGACGGTCTCCTCTCAGGGCACACTGCTCGATCCCCTGTTTATCTACGGCACATACAAAAACAGTCCCTTGCCCATCAGCAAAACCAAAGGGTATCGCCGTTTCACAATATACATTAGCTCCGGAGATAACCGGTGAAAAACCTGGCAGTTCTTGACGGCAAAATACACGCACTCCGGATTCTTTCGGGCTGAACCACATGGTCACAATAGTACCGGCAAAAGCAACATCGCGAAGAAACGCGGTCATCAAATCCCGGGCATCTCCGTCAATATCGTAACCGTTATATCCGTCAGCTTCCAGCGAATCAAAAATCAATTCTGACATCAAAATTTTTCTGACAGAAACATATCTGTCCTCAAACATCGCGGCAATTTCTTTTTTCGTATCATCATTGACCTTAAATGCCTTCACAAATCCGAAATATAATGTACCGTCAAGTTCATAGATAAACACCACATACTGACGGTCCTGTTGAAAATAAGCCTGCAGATCATCGTTCACCGAGCACTCACACGAAGCAAGTGCATGCGCCGACACGCTTCTGCCGAATGAGAACAGTAACCGTGCAGAATCTGCTCCGGTCTTTTGAATCCCGAAACCCATCGTGTCCTCAAGCGCCAATCGTATCAATGCAAGATCGGCTTTCACGATACAAACCATATCGGCGGTGGCGTTTCGGGTCAACCCCGTCGGTAGCGATACACCCAGTTCGCTGAATTGCTGCAGTTCAAAATAATTCATACTTCCCTAAAAAATAAGATTCAATAAATACATGTATAAATTCCAAACAAAGATCAAATAACGGTCAATAAGCCCCATTAGTAAAAGCCCCATAATAATAACAAAACCAAACGGCGCTATCTTATTGTATTCAAAAGCCTGTTTCGGCGGCAACAACATGGCAAGAATATGCGAGCCGTCCAGTGGCGGTATCGGTATCAGGTTGAACGCGAACAACACGATGTTGATCATCATTGCAAAATTAAAAAAAGCCTTCAGGCCTTCATACATAAACATTGTCTGAGGGACAGCCAAACCCATGATTATCAAACAACCGGTAAAGAAAAATGCGGAAATCAAGTTTGCACCCGGCCCAGCCAATGCCACAACGATCTGGCCTTTTCGGATATCATTAAAATTGCCTGGATTTATCGGAACGGGTTTTGCCCAACCGAACATGATCGGCGATCTGAATATCAGCATGATAGCCGGCAATAATACCGTGCCGATCGGATCTATATGCTTCAATGGATTTAATGTTAAACGACCCATATAATACGCGGTCTTATCACCCATTTTTAACGCGGCATAACCATGCGCCCACTCATGAATAACGATCGCATACAGTAACGCAAAGAGTTGTAGCGGAACATACACTAAATTATCGCTCATCGCCGAATTCCTCCTTAACCACACCGGTTATCTCATAGATCTTATAATCACGAAATACTGCAAGCAGATCTTTGTCAATTTCACCGCCGGCCGCCGCTTTCTCAAGGATCTTCATGGCGGCATCCAGATTCATTGCTTTTTTATACGGCCTGTCCTGCGCGGTAAGAGCATCGAATATATCCGCGATCGCCATGATACGCGCACCGATCGGAATATCGTCACCCTTCAGCCCTTGCGGGTATCCTTGCCCATTGATCTTTTCATGATGCCCCGACGCGATCCCGGGCGCATGTTCATATTTTTTAATGAACGGCATCTTTTCAAGTAATTTCCCCGTCACAACAACGTGGTTCTGCATTATCTCGCGTTCCTCATCGGTCAAACTGCCTTTTCTCACGGATAATTTATGATATTCGTCATCGGTCAGATAAACGTGTTCAGTATCATTTGAATCAATAAAACGATCGCCGTGTATCGTATTCAGAAATTCAAGTTTCTGATCATCCAGATATTCTGTGGGTATATTGATCGAAGTAACAAATTCACGATATGAGAGGATCTTCTTTTTCTCTTTATCAAACTCGTCCGCTTTACATTTCTTTTTGAAGGACTTCAACTCAGATTCAGCAGTAAACATATCAAACCGAGCCTGGAGCCCCCCTATACCGTCAATGATTCCTGATAATTTTGTAGGCTTATCCATGATATATTCCGGTGTTGTGACCTTACCAACATCATGAAGCCAAGCGGCCATATTCAATTCGGCCAGTTCTTCCTCAGTAAAATAAATGTCTTTATATTTACCGCAGCTTATTTCATTCAATTTTTTTGCCAAGGCTACGGTATAATATGCCACACGCTCGGTATGGTTTTTATTATACGGCGAACGTTCGTCGATCGCAGCCGCCATGACCCGCACAAATGAACCGAGCAAATTTTCTATATTTTCAATGAGGCGCACGTTAGTGATGGCCACGGCAGCCTGAGATGCAAGCGAGAAAATGATATCCTCGTATTCCGGTGAGAATGGGATCACCTCTCCGCTGTCCCGATCTTTTGCATTGATCAGCTGCAGCACGCCGATGATCACATTTTCATGATCACGCATCGGTACGACAAGGAATGACTCGGAATGATAACCGGTTTGTTCGTCATATTTTTTCGGCCCTGTGAAATCGTAGGTTGTGTCAGAATATGCATCGGGAACATTTATGATCTCACCTGTCGTAGCAACATAACCCGATAAGCTGTGTTTATTAATGCCAACCGGTGGCAGTGTGACCGGATTACCGGTCGTCCCGCCAAGTCGAACGCCCATCGTATCGTTGTATAAGATCTCAAAGGTAAGAAATTCATCTTTTACCAGATATAATGTTCCGGCATCGGCATTGGTAAATTGCTTAGCTTCTTCAACGATCATTTCAAGGATTTTTTCGATATTTCGCTCAGCAGATAAAGCGATACCTATCTCTGAAAGTTTTTTAATATGGCTTATAAAACTAAGCGAATATTGTTTGATCTCAACGGCCACCCGATCGATCATTTCCGATAATCGCTGATCGTATATGCTGTGGCTCATAACGCCTCCTTGTAATATACTTTTCACGGATTGAACGGTACAGCCTCTTGGCATATCATAGCACAGGACATCTGATTTTGCAATGTTAAACGCCCAGCTCAAAATACCATCAACAGTGGTTTTCTGCTTGACAATCTACCGTTTGCGGGCATACAATGCACTGTAGAGTTCATTTTTTACATGACAGGTATCTATACAAAGGAGGTTGGGAAAATGGCAGACAGTTACACGAAAGTTACAAACACATCATGGGGCAGTCGCCTCGGCGGATCCATCAAAGGAATTCTGTTCGGATTATTATTGTTCATAGTGGCGTTTCCTGTTTTGTTCTGGAATGAAGGCCGTTCTGTAAAACGCTATAAAGCGCTTAAAGAAGGTCAAGGTGCCGTAGTAAGCGTAAGCGCTGACAAGGTCGATGCCGCCAATGAAGGCAAACTCATCCATGTCTCCGGTAATATGACCACCGAAGACACGATAACTGACCCGGAATTCAATGTTTCTGTTAAAGCATTGAAACTCATCCGCAAAGTTGAAATGTACCAATGGGTTGAAGAGAAAAAAAGCGAGACAAAAAAGAAAATCGGCGGAGGCGAAGAGACGATCACAACCTATAATTATAAGAAAGACTGGTCGTCACAGGTGATAAACTCGAGTGATTTTGATACTCCCGACGGACATCAAAATCCGGCAAACATGGATTATCAGCCAGGCCAGGAAGTGGCTTCAACAGTTACGCTCGGTGCTTTTAAGGTCCCAACAACAATCGTTGAACGTGTCGGAAATGAAGAAAAACTTAATGTCGGCGATAAAACACGCCCCAATGGCATGAAAGTTTTCAACGGCGGATATTATGTCGGCAATAATCCCGATTATCCTGCGATCGGCGATCAACGTATTTCCTTTGAAGTGGTCAATCCTCAGGATATGACCTTAGTGTATAAACAAGTATCGGGTAGTTTTGAACCGTATACCACTAAATACGGTGAGATAGCACTTATGAAATCAGGCAAACTGTCTGCCGATCAAATGTTTGAAGCTGCACAGGCAGAGAACAAAATGATCACATGGATATTGCGCTTGGTAGGATTCTTCATGATGTTCATCGGTCTATCGATGATCATGAAACCGATATCAGTCGTGCTTGATGTTCTTCCGATACTCGGTAATATCGCAGGCATCGGTATAGGTATCGTGGCATTCCTCGTGGCATTACCGTTCACATTGATCACGATAGCCATCGCATGGATCTATTACCGCCCGGTTTTGGCGATCATTCTGATTGTTATCGCTGGTGCATCAATTTATCTATTCATAAAAATGAAAAAGAAAAATGCATCTACCGCCCCTGCTCAGTGATATAGCTAAAAATAATTCTTACTTGAATTAAAAAGCGGAGCTTCTGCTCCGCTTTTTTTAATAGCACACCATAGAATCGTGTTAGAATGATCGTTCTAGAACGTAAATTCCATACCCACTTCACCTGAAAAGGCGCTGATAGTATTTTCTGTCACCGTTTGATCTATTTTTAACACATGATAACGAAATCCGAGCCTAAGCTCAACACCGTCAACATTGAAATGAATACCACCGCCGAAATACGAACCGAATTTTGTATCCGCCTTAGAATAGATCTCGGTCTCGGTATCTTCGCCGGTGAAAATATCAGTGTTCACCTCTTTGATTGATACCCATGACGGGTATATGCCGATACCTGCCACACCGTAAATACCGGGCAGGTCGATCATACCTTCCAGGCAGATCGGCATCATGGCATACTCTACATCAAACCGATTGCTGTAATCGTCCACATACATCTCAATGATATCATCATTGAGATCGGAATCTTCAAGACCGCTCTGAAACATGAACACACGATCGACGCTTATACCGATCTTAACCATAGGGAATATCTCAGTACGGACAGAACCCCCGACAAACACTCCGCTGCCGAACATATCAACGGCAGTGTCAGGCGCAGCGCTTACATAGAGCCCACCCCTGATCTCAAAAGAAGCATTTGTAGAAAAAATAAAAGCAATTGCAAGACAACTCAGTAAAAATATCTTTTTCATGATGAACCCTCCGAAAGAACGGAAGCGGTCAATACCGCCCCCGTCATGAGTTTATTGATCAGAATGAAACTGCTACGGCAAACTGTATAGAAACGGCATTGATCGTACCGCTGACGGTATCATCGGCTTTCAGCATATGATAACGTGCGCCAGCACGGAAACTGATCGGGATCATCGGCAAACCGAATTTCACACCGGCTCCGATAAATGAACCGAATTTGCTCTGGCTTTCGCTATAGATCTCATTGCTTCCGCCGGTAAGATTTTCTGTCACGGTGATCGATGACGTATAGATCCCGATACCCGCATGTGCATAAAAAGGAACCAACGGCGGTGTAAACATGATCTCAGCACACACCGGCGTTAGATTATATTCCACATCGAAGGCTTCCGCGCCGGCATCGGCAAGAACGCTCACGCCGTCGGGAAGATTTGCATATTGGATCGCCTCTTCAGTCAAGTTAACATTATCGATACTGATACCGACTTTAAACATCGGAAATATCCCGTAACGGACAGATCCGCCTACCAAAAATCCGTTGCCGATCAGTGATGTTGCAACATCAGGTCCGGTCGTTACATACGCACCCACACGACCTTCAACCTCGATACCGATTGTCGGCACACCGGGCAACGCATATGCGGAAACGGTAGCCGCCAGTAACAATACAGCAAAAAGCAACTTTTTCATTGTTTCCTCCTTTGTAAAGAAACGCACCCTTATATTTTATTCACACATCCCAAGATCGACATTTTACGTTTGACCATATCTTTGATCGCATCACGAGCCGGCCCAAGATATTTTCTCGGATCGAACTCATCCGGTTTTTCTGCCAACACTTTGCGGATTACAGCGGTCATGGCTAAACGCAGATCGGTATCTATATTCACTTTACATACGCCGTAGGTCACTGCTTTAGCGATCATATCTTCCGGAATACCGCGGGCTCCGGGAAGTTTTCCGCCGTATTGATTGCACATTTCTACAAACTCGGGGATAACGCTTGAGGCCCCGTGCAGTACAAGCGGGAACCCTTTAAGTGTATTGGTCAATTTATCGAGACGGTCAAAATCAAGACGCGGCTCGCCTTTGAATTTATAAGCGCCGTGTGATGTGCCTATTGCAACGGCAAGCGAATCGATCTTTGTTTTCTCTACATAATCGGCTGCCTGAGCCGGATCGGTAAATGCAGCATCCAAATCCGAAACGCTTACATGCTCCTCAATACCTGCGAGTCGCCCGAGTTCAGCTTCAACCACAACGCCGCGCGGATGAGCATAAGCAACGACCTTTTGGGTAAGCGCAATGTTTTCTTCATATGACAGATGTGAACCGTCGATCATGACCGATGTGAACCCACCGTCAATACACTTTTGTGCAAGCTCAAACGAATCACCGTGATCAAGATGGAGCACGATCGGCAGGTCTTTGTGGATCTCTAATGCAGCTTGAATCAGATGCACAAGATATTCATGCTGTGCATACGAGCGGGCTCCTTTTGATACCTGCAGAATGATCGGAGCACGTAATTCGCTTCCCGCTTCCACGATACCCTGAATGATCTCCATATTGTTGACATTGAATGCGCCGACTGCATATCCGCCGTCATACGCTTTTTTGAACATTTCCTTACTGGTCACTAATGCCATAACAGTCGCCTCCTTACGTTTTACTATAGACACACCGTGTCATTTTTTCAATGCAGAAAAAGCCTTTTTTAAGCGTGAAAATGTTTCTTTCGGATCTTCAATATACACTTTCGATCCGCCGATGATATCGATAAAACCAAGTTCTCCTTCATACCGCGGCACAATATGGCAATGCAGGTGCGGAATACTTGCTCCGCTACCTTTGCCGATATTGAATCCTATGTTATACCCTTGCGGTTTATATTCCCTATCGATGATATCCATCACAGATCGGCAGACAGAATGAAATGCCGATTGTTCATCATTGGTCATCTCGCGAATATCCTCGAAGTGTCGTTCCGGAAAGATCATCAAATGGCCCGGATTATACGGATAAAGATTGAGGGAAACTATAAAACCGCTCTCTCGGTATACTTCAAGACTTACCACAGCCGGGTCTTTATCGCGAACCGCACATAATATACAACAGTCGTCAGCCTTTTTCCCGCGGCGTTCAAGGATATAGTCCGTTTTATTGACAGGATACACGTGTTTTTTAAACATACAACTCCGTTATTGAGAATGTCGAAACATCGATAAGTCCTTTATCAGTGATCTTTAATGCCGGGACCACTGAAAGTGATAAAAAAGAGAGTGTAGATAATGCCTGCGATAAGGTACACCCATGTTTTTTAAGTAATGCTTCAATCGCCTGTGTTTTTTCGGCAACTACCGTCAGCGGTGCCGAACTCATTATGCCGTATAGATCGAACGGCAGAACGGAATAAACATCCGATGCCGCGAAAGCGATACCGCCTCCGTTATTGACACAGAGATTAACAGCTGCCGCCATATCGGCATCATCCGCACCGAGCACGACAATATTATGTGCGTCATGATTGTATGTCGTCGCCAGTGCTCCGGACCGTAATCCGATCCCGTGCACAAATCCTACTGCATGGTTACACGCTCCGCTATACCGGTCGATCACGGCGATCTTCAAAAAATCATTGACCGTATCAGAGGGAACAACCCCATCTTGTGCAGTTGATGTAAATCGTTTTTCGCCGGTAAGTATCTGCCCATCCGTTACTGCGATCGCACGGACTTCGGACCCCGGTGGAACCTGCACGTTAAAATCAGATGCTGAAAACTCCCGTACCGGTAAAGATAACGGAAAATCATAATCTTCAACCGTTTCTTTTTCTTCTTTCATACGTTCATGATAAACGATCGTGCCGTTATGTATCGTCATGAATACGTCAAGCCGGTCCAGTGAATTGAGAATGGCACAGTCGGCATGATAACCTGGCACAACGGCTCCTTTTTTATGGAATCTGAAATACTGAGCCGGGTTTATCGTCAGTCCGCGAATGATACGCACAGGATCGTATGCGTTCTTTTTGACGAGCCGCTCCATGCGTGAACTGATATAGGAATTATTAGCCATATCGGCAGGACTGTTGTCATCGCTTACGATCATGAAGCGAGAATCATTTTTATCATTGATGATCTTCAATAAACTTCCATTTTTTGCACTGCTGCCTTCACGGATCATGAGCATCATGCCCTTTCGTATCTTTTCCAGGGCTTCTTGTTGATCAGCTGTCTCATGGTCGGAATAAATACCGGGGCGAATATAAGCATCAAGATCTTTACCGGTCACACCGGGCGCATGGCCATCGATTATACCGTTACAAAACATATCACATTTCGCATGCACGGTTTTATCACCGGAAATAACACCGGGATAATTCATCATTTCACCAAGCCCGATCACTCGAGGCTCATTGCGAAGTAATTCGATCTCTTCAAGGCCGATAGTATACCCAGCCGTCTCCAATGGTGATGCCGGCACACAAGACGGCGCCAAAAAATAAAAATCCACCGGGAGATCTTCCGTTTTTTTCAGCAGGTAGCGAATACCCTCTAATCCACCGGCATTGGCGATCTCATGGGGATCTGCCACAACGGTTGTTACGCCGTTACGTAAGAATACCGGCACTAATTCTTTAGGAAGCACATGAGAGCTTTCAAGATGAATATGCCCTTCGATAAATCCCGGTGCAATGAAACGGCCTTCCAGATCAATGGTCTTATGGGCAGGCATTGCTTCAAATCCCCAAAATTTGCCGTCCATAATGCTCAAATCACACCGGTAGATCTCTCCGGTGAGTACATTCACAAGCCGGCCGTTTAAAAGGCACAGATCAACCGTCACGATGCTGCTCCCGTAAAAATGCGGTTGCGAAAGATACATGTTTTTTATAGGTTGCGGGGAGCATTTTCATTGATACAAGTTTTGAGAAGAAAAACGCCGCTTCATCGTTTTGACCGCGCTCCATACTGATAAGACCCGACAAATATAACGCAATAAATTGATGTTCATTATCATCCGGGTCACCTTTGCGAATGATCTTATCGGCGATCTCCATGACCATGAGCGCTGCTTCTTCTTTTTCTACTGGTGATCTGTCACGCTTTGCGGCCCAATATGCTTTCATGAAATAATCCAAAAGCGATACATCGCTTTCTCCGAATATCTCTGCGATCACGCCTGCCCGATAGAATTTGTATGATAATGATACCGATAATTTCGGAATGGTTGCAAGGGTCTCCCGTATCTCATCAGGGATAACAGCCTTATTTTTCTCAAATGTGAATCGGTTATCATATCCGGTGAAATGACACTCCGGACAAAACCAAATATAATAATCGAGTAATTTTGGCCCGTCTTTGAAAAGCGGCATGAAATCATAATCATAACCGTCTATTTCATAGTCGCTAAGCACTTCGCCTTTAAATTTAGCCCCGCACAACGGACATGTCACTTTGAGCGTATATGTTTTCATATCCGCATTATAGCAGAGATGCTGTTTTTTGCAAAAACAAAGTTGGTATCACTGTAAAGAGCCTACAAAACGGCAACCAAGATTTACAAGTTATTCGAAAAGTTCAGCCGTCACACCCTTCATACCGGTAA
>CAZIJP010000042.1:0-18529 GCA_964539615.1 uncultured bacterium | reverse complement strand
ATAATTACAACGATCAGTTCAATTGCGAGAGGCGGGTAATACCGCCTCTTTTTTTAATCTCAATGGGTAAAATTACCCGAAGCTTGCTTCGGCTTCTTTGCACTATATGACGGAAATCTGAAAACAAGAAATACAGGGGTGTGGGGACAACGTCCCCAGCAACAAACATCTTAAAGCCCCGCCCAAAAATCAAGGGCGGGGTTTGGGGTGGGCGCACAAATAAAATCGTGTTTTTTCGATACCCCGTAGCTTGCTGCGGGGTAGTTCATCTCTCGTGATTTGGATTCCGCCACCAATCCCTCGATAAACTCGGGATGACACAAGGCTGTCATTTCGAGGAGTGTTTCACGACGAGAAATCTGTTGTGTACTCACAATCTCTTGATGCGGAGTACCGCATATATCCCTCGATAAACGCGGGATGACAAAAAAGGCTGTCATATCGAGGAGTGTTTCACGACGAGAAAATCTGTCATGTAATCATGACCTCTTGATACGGGTTACCGCACAGATCCCTCACGTTCGTTCGGGATGAGAAGCTGAAGCGGGATGAAGCGTCAATTATTTTGAACATGGTCGAGATTGCTCATTCGCCTGTTGATCAGTACTACAGTGACTCTGTCAAAAAACAGCGGGATCTTTTAGGTAATTTGCCGCATATACGGGATCGGTGAATTTTTTTACACGAAATCCGTGGTCTTTAGCGATGTGTTCAAAAATATCATGTGAATGATCATCTGGTTTTGTCACAACGACCAGCAATGATGCGGAAATATCTTCGTTGTGTGCAATAGAGTCGATAGGAGCGTTATAACCGGTAATTTGAGGAGGTTCCGGACAGGTTGCATCGGTCAGGTTCATCATGTATTTTTTCATGTTGTATTGCGCTCCGAGAAGATGGCTTTCAATATTGATCTTCATGGCCATCTTTCGTGTCAATCTGCCTTGAACGTCTACGATAATATAAGCCTGATCTTCTGCAAAACGCATTGAGTAGGGCATAACGCTCCTTTCTTACTTCATTTTACCGACACTGCATCGATAAAGAAACACCCAACAGGCTGAACTGCAGTTTGAATGTATAATTACGCGTAATATACGGTTGAATGAAACGGTGGCATCGATTTCATTGGCACGCGCTGGGGTATTGCAACGAATAGTGACCCCTTAAAAAAATATAATTAACGAAAAAAGCGATTCCGATTAATCATATTAATGTTTTTAAGAGATATGCTTTTAGAAAAATAACAATATGACGCTTATACGTGCGTATGCTTTTTTATACTCGCGTATGGTTTCATTTTTACCAAAATATTTCTTTTCATTTTAAAGATTTGACGTATAATACGTGTAGCGAAATGGAAGGGTAGCCTCCCGTTTCCGCCAAAACCGAAAAAGAGTTGGTTTTTTGATATAAAAGGAGGATTTATGGCCAAGTTAAAAAAGAACATGAAAGCGATCGACGGAAATACCGCGGCCGCGCATGCATCGTATGCGCTTACTGAAGTTGCCGCTATTTACCCGATCACCCCGTCATCAACGATGGGCGAATTGACCGACGAATGGTCAGCATACGGGTTGAAGAATATCTTCGACCGTCAGGTCATGGTTTCCGAAATGCAGTCTGAAGCTGGCGCAGCCGGTGCAGTGCACGGCTCTTTGAGCGCAGGCTCACTCACGACAACTTATACTGCATCCCAAGGCCTTTTGCTCATGATACCGAACCTGTATAAGATCGCCGGCGAACTGTTGCCCGGCGTTTTCCATGTTACGGCACGTGCAATAGCTTCCCATGCACTCTCCATATTCGGCGACCATTCAGATGTAATGGCAGTACGTCAGACCGGTGCATTGATGCTTTCTTCAAATTCAGTTCAGGAAGCTATGGACCTCGGTCTGGTGGCTCACTTGGCTGCAATACGTGCAAGCCTTCCCGTCGTTCATTTCTTCGACGGTTTCCGTACATCGCATGAAGTTTTAAAAGTTGAAATGATCGATTATGAAGATATCAAAAAGATCGTTGATTATGACGCTATCGCTGCATTTAAAGACCGCGCAATGCGTCCTGAAATGCCGATACTCAAAGGTACCGCGCAGAATCCTGACGTTTTCTTCCAGGCACGCGAAGCATGCAATCCGTTCTATGGTGCGGCTCCCGGTATTGTACAGGAAGAGATGGACAAGGTATTTTCGATCACCGGACGCCGTTATCATTTGTTTGACTATGTCGGCCATCCCGAAGCAGAACGCGTTATCATCGCTATGGGTTCCGCTTGCGAAACGATCGAAGAGACCATCTGCTACCTTATGGGTAAAGGCGAAAAGGTCGGCTTAGTGAAAGTTCACCTGTTCCGTCCGTTCTCCGTAGAACATTTACTGCAGGCGTTGCCGGGCACCGTGCGTTCAATCGCTGTGCTTGACCGTACCAAAGAACCTGGCGCAGACGGCGAACCGCTGTATAAAGATATCGCTACCGCTCTCTATGAGAAAAAGGAATATATCACTGTTGTCGGCGGCCGTTACGGCTTGAGCTCGAAAGAATTTACGCCGGGTATGGTCATGGCAGTGTATGATAACCTCAAAGGAAAAGAACCGAAAAATAAATTCACCGTCGGCATCACCGATGATGTAGGGTATACGTCATTGCGTGTTGAAAAAGAGATCGACACCACCATGGAAGGCACCGTTCAGTGTAAATTCTGGGGATTCGGCTCAGACGGTACCGTTGGCGCCAATAAAGATGCGATCAAGATCATCGGCGACAATACCGACCTGTATGCGCAAGGATATTTCGCCTATGATTCAAAAAAATCAGGCGGATTGACCGTATCGCATCTTCGTTTCGGAAAAGCGCCGATCCGTTCTACTTACCTCATCCGCAGTGCAGATTACATCGCCTGCCACAAACAGAGCTATGTGTATCAGTATGACCTGCTTGACGGTTTGAAAGAGAACGGCACCTTCGTACTCAATACCACATGGAACGAAAAAGAACTTGAAGAAAAACTGCCTGCATCTCTCAAACGTGCCGTTGCCATGAAAAATGCTAAGTTCTACATAATCGATGCGGTGGATATGGCGGATAAAATCGGCCTCGGTCAACGTATCAACATGATCATGCAGACCGTGTTCTTCAAACTATCAAGCGTTGTGCCTTTTGAAGACGCCGTTACATTCATGAAAAAAGCTATCGAAAAAACCTACGGCAAAAAAGGCGAAGATGTTGTTAAGATGAACTACAAAGCGGTCGACAACGCCCTCGAAGGTTTGAAAGAAATAAAATACGGCAAGAACTGGCTCGAAGCAACCGACAAGTCGCTCGATAATGTTACCGTTCATGAAGATTTCAATTCTGAAGAAGAGCTCGATTTTGTTGAAAACGTCATGAAACCTATGCTTGCTCAAAAGGGCGATGACCTGCCGGTAAGCGCATTCAATGCCGACGGCTCATTCCCGACCGCCACCACACGTTTTGAAAAACGCGGTGTGGCCATCAAGTTGCCGAAATGGATCGCTGAAAAGTGTATCCAGTGTAATTTCTGTTCCCTCGTATGCCCGCATGCGGCCATTCGTCCGCTCTTGCTTACTCCGGAAGAAAAAGAACACGCTCCCGGCAAGTTTGTGACCATCAAGCCGAAAAACAAAGCGCTTGACGGATTTGATTTTAAAATTCAACTGTATCCTATGGATTGTGCCGGCTGCGGCAACTGTGCCGACATATGCCCGGGTAAAGCGCTTGATATGGTGCCGTTCGATGAGATCGTTCATGAAGAAGCCATCAACAATCAGTTCTCACTTGAGATCCCGGTTCGCGACAGTCTGCTTCCGAAAGACACCATCACCGGCAGCCAGTTTGTAAAACCGCTCTTTGAGTTCTCCGGCGCATGCGCCGGCTGCGGCGAGACCCCGTATATCAAACTTATCAGCCAGCTGTTCGGCGACCGCATGATGGTGGCCAATGCTACAGGTTGTTCTTCCATCTACGGCGGATCGGCACCAAGTTGTCCGTATACCGTAAATGACGACGGAAAGGGTCCGGCATGGGCAAACTCTCTATTTGAAGATAACGCTGAATACGGTTACGGTATGGCCATTGCTGTTCGTCAGAAACGCGAAGCTTTGGCAGCGTTGATGACTGAAGCCATGGGACTTCCGATCTCCGAGCCGTTGAAAAAGACATTCAAAGAATGGCTTGAGAACATGAATGACGGTGAGGCTACCAAATCGATCGCACACAAGCTGGAACATATGCTTGAAGATGAAGACCTCGAAAGCGATCTGCTGGACGAGATATATGACATGAAAGATTATTTCATAAAGAAATCTGTCTGGATCATCGGCGGCGACGGTTGGGCATACGATATCGGTTTCGGCGGACTTGATCATGTCATCGCTTCCGGTGAAGATGTGAACATTCTCGTGCTTGATACCGAAGTATATTCCAACACCGGCGGACAGTCGTCAAAATCCACACCGTTCGGCGCTGTGGCAAAATTTGCCACTTCAGGTAAAAAGATGCGCAAGAAAGACCTCGGGCTTATCGCAATGAGCTACGGGTATGCTTATGTCGCTTCTGTTTCCATGGGTGCAAACTACAATCAACTGTTGAAAGCCGTACTTGAAGCAGAACGCTACAACGGCCCGTCAATCATCTTGGCATATTCACCGTGTATAAATCACGGTATTGATATGGGGCATTCGCAGAAAGAAGCCAAACTTGTGGTTGAGGCAGGCATGTGGCCGCTCTATACGTTCAATCCTGACCTGAAAGAAGAAAAGGATGACAAGGGCGAACGCAAGAATCCGTTCACACTGCAATCAGGCGAAGCGAAAAAGGATGTCGCGGAAGTGATCAACAATGAAACACGCTTTAAAAGCTTGGAAAAATCCTTCCCGGGCGAAGCAAGCAAACTTCATGAGCTTCTCCGCAACGATATCAAAGAACGTTATGCACGCCTGAAACGTTTTGCTGATTACGGTCTATAATTTTACGATCAGTTGTTTTTCTTTTAAGGCGCCTCAGGGCGCCTTTTTTTATTCTCATGATCGATTTATAACCTATTTGATTCAATTCCCTGAAACTCCAACCTTATTCTTTGTAGCAGTATTTTTCTCTGCCCTTATCGGATTTTTATGGGGTTGTCGCAAAAAAAGATACCCATCTCTTGCTGGGGCATATTTAAAATTAAAATTATTTCCCAATCGTAAGGCAACTTTGATTTGACACATTCTCTTAATTACGTTATTATAACTATTGTATATAAATAGGAGATGTATATGAAATATTCAATTTTACTTGTGAGTTTTTTATTCATCCTTTCCGTTTCGTGTAATAAAGTGAAGGATAGTGAAAAAAGCGTTCAAAACGGCACTAGTAAAGGAACGGGATATACATTCGGCCTGGTGACCGGATTGGGCGAGCTTGGTGATTTTGCTTTCAATGACATGCAGTATAACGGCATGATCATGGCAAAAAAACAATTCGGCATATCATTTCATTATAATTCTCCCAAAACCGTTGAAGAAGATACGGCAAAAATAGAAGAATTGATAAGAAAAGGATGCAATGTGATCTTCGCGGGCGGTGGGTATCATATGATCGATCCGGTGGATAAATTGGCGCCGAAATACCCGCAAGTCCTTTTTATATTGCTCGATGATACGCCTAAGACCTTGTATAAAAATGTGGCAGGCATAATATTTAAGCAAAACGAAGGGTCATTTCTTGCCGGAGCACTAGCGGCTTCTATGACTCGGTCGAATTCTATAGGTACCGTATCAGCAATGAACCTTACTATAATCAATGATTTTATCGTCGGCTTTAAAGCCGGTGCACTGTATGTAAAACCAAACATACAATTTCATAATTTATACCTTGCCGAAGATATGAAATCATCGAATCCGTTCTCTGACCCGCAAATGGGCTTTAATGCTTCGGTCAAACTGATAAAACAATATAAAACGGACGTGCTATTTCAAATAGCAAGCGCTTCGGGCACCGGTGTGTTTAATGCCGCTAAGGAAGAGGGTATATTTGCCATAGGAGTGGACTCCGATCAGGATTTTCTTGCAAAAGGAACGGTGCTTACCAGCATGATGAAACGCCTCGATGTGGCCATCCTATTCATGGTCGAGAGAATTATCGGCAATAATTTCGAGAACAGGGTCTTTTCCCTCGGACTCAAGGAAAACGGTATCGGATTAAGCCCGATGCAGTATACGAAAAATATCATTCCCGAGACCGTGCGTACCAAGATCAGCGTGATAGAAAAAGACATAATAGAAGGGAAAATACATGTTCCAAGTTCATATAAATAATAAAAAGATCAAAGAGTTCATAGACCATCTGAATCTATCCGCAAAGATAAATATCGTCTATGCGGTGCTGATCGTTGTATTGTTTTCCGTATCCAATTATATGATCATCGTAAGGACCAAGGCCGTAACGCTCTCTAATGCAAAAAACTCGTATAAAGAAGTGACCGTCTTGTTTGCGCGTTTGAATTCCGAACCGCTTGAGCGTGCCAGTTATTATTTGCTTGAGACAAATACTTTAGAGATCATGAAACGGCCGAATGTGATCTTTGCAGAAATAATGGATGCTAATAAGATTCGTCTCTCCCCGTCATCCGGCAAAGAACCGCAATCAGACGACGCTACCGTATTGGTGATAACCGAACCGATATACCAAGAAGAACAGAATACAAAAAATATAATCGGATATGCCGGTTTGCGTTTTTCACTTGCATCGACCTATCGGGAGATCGCCAACAACACAGTGCTTATTATTGCATTGTCAATGCTGATCATGTTCATAACGATCTCCGTTCTCAATAAAATGGTCGATTTGATCGTGAGAAAGCCGGTTGTACGGCTGCTTGGCTCGGTCAACAGGATTGCAGACGGCGATCTGAGTCATAATGCCGACGTCAGTTCATCCGATGAATTGGGAGAACTCGCTTCATGCATGAATATAATGAAATCAAAGTTGAAAGATACGCTCGCTTTGACCAATAACATTATGGAATCGATGCCGTCAATGATGATCTCATTGGATGAGGACGGGGCAGTGAAACGTTGGAATGCTGCGGCAGAGAAAATAACCGGTATCAGCGAAAGCGCTACTATCGGAAAAAAATTATGGGACATACTTCCGGAATTCGGAAAATACGAACCGTATACACATTATGTTACCGATACGATAAAACCGGTCACCTTCCCGAAAGAGGTGCTTTCGCTCAATCCGGATAAGATATATTCAGTGTCGATATATCCGTTGAAGGAATCTGATCATACCGGCGTTGTGATCCGTATCGATGATGTGACCGACCTTGAGATCATGGACAGGCAGCTTCGACAGGCACAAAAAATGGAAATGATCGGCACGCTGGCCGGCGGCTTGGCACATGATTTCAATAATGTGCTCGGCGGTATTACCGGCACGGTGTCGCTCTTGAGTTTTAAAATGAGCAAAGGCCAGGATGTGTCTCCCGAGATGTTGAAGGATTCGCTGGCGACGATAGAAAATTCTGCACAGCGTGCTTCCGATATGGTCAAACAGCTGCTTACGTTATCGCATAAGACCGATCTGGAATTCGCTCCCGTCGACCTGAATCAAACGATAAAACATATTCAAAAGATCTGTATGAATTCGTTTGATAAATGTATTGAGCTGAATTTCAATTTATACCCGTCGAATGCCGTTGTATATGCAGACCCCACACAATTAGAACAGGTGTTGTTGAATCTTTGCGTCAACGGGTATCATGCGATGACCTTTATGCGGGGTGAGGGCGAACAAAGCCACGGTAAATTGTCAGTCTCAATCGGGAGGGTCATAACCGATTCGATCTTTATGAAGACGCATCCTGAGGCTACGCAAGGCTCATATTGGGTTTTATCGGTAAATGATTCGGGCATAGGCATGGACACAAAGACCGTGACAAAGATATTCGATCCATTCTTTACAACAAAAGGAAAGGATCGCGGCACAGGGCTTGGTTTGGCAATGGCGTATAATATCATCAAACAGCATCAGGGCTTCATAGATGTCTATTCCGAAATAAATATAGGGTCTACCTTCAATGTTTACTTTCCTGTCGTTGAGACACAAAAGGATGCAAATGAAGACAAAAACAAGCGAATGAGCATAAAAAAACAATCCGGACTTGTTTTGATCATAGACGATGAGGCTACAATGAGGCATGTCGCTCATGAAATGCTCGCCGAGTGCGGATATAAGGTCATTACCGCATCAAGCGGTGACGAAGGGATCCAAATATATAAGATTAAGCGATCCGAGATCAACTTGGTGCTTCTGGATATGATAATGCCGAAAATGTCGGGAGAAGAAGTATACCATGAATTGATAGGTATCGATCCGGGTATCAAAGTAGTGCTGACTTCCGGGTTTAAAAAAGATGAAAAAGTAGAGCGGATCATGAAAAAAGGTATCCGATATTTTTTACAGAAGCCTTATACGATTCAGAGGATATCTGCAATCGTTTACGCAGCAATCAATAATTTATCGATCGAGGAAGATAATTTTTAACAGATACGGTTCGAAAGAGGAGGTAGGTATGCCCGCTAAAAAACATTTTTGGCAGACAGGGTTGCTCAATTTGATAGTTCAGCTTGTATTGCTTGTGCTGGTTTATTTTTTAGGTAATTCGATCAATATCTCAATTGCATCGCCGGGAAGTTATTTGCTTATAACATTCATTACATTTATTCCCAGTGTGCTTTGGGCGTTATTTTTCTATTTTCAGGATAAAAAGACCCCCGAGCCGCTGCCTTCATTATTTGCCTCATTCGGGATCGGTATTGCTGCGGCAGTTATCGTATTTATGCCGATCGTGACCTATATTTTCAAACTCCAGGATTGGCTGTACGGCGATATGCGGTATTTTCTTCTTGGAAGTTTATTCATATATGCACCTCTCATTGTCGTGCTGTTCTATGCGGTGATACGAATAGTGTTTTATCCGATGCCCGACTTTGACGAACCGATAGACGGCATGATCTACGGCTCTTTTATGGGCGCAGGTTTTGCTCTTGCAAAAGCGGTCGTTCAGATCGTAGGGGCAGGAGACGTTACGGTGTTTTACGGTGTTTATACCGCATCGGTTCATACGATCTTATATGCGTCATTAGGCGCAATGATCGGGTATTTTATCGGTATCTCGAAATTCAATAAGAAGCGGATCGAAAAAAATGCGTTATACGCAATAACCTTCGGCATACTTATTGTCAGCGCTTATCAATTCATTAACGAGTATATATTTATGTCCGGCGTAGAATATGCCTTTGAATTGTCATTTTTGTTAAGCATTGTATACGGACTGATCATACTCGGGTGGTGTTATTTTGAGATGCACAAATTATCGCTTTCGGATGAATTCAAACACAGCAAGGCGAAACCCGGCCTCGAACGTGCTGCGATAGGTGTGTTGCTGATCACGTTGGTGGCGGGGATCATGCTCACATCGGTAGCTTTACGGGTGCGTTATTTTGAGGATGCCGGCGCGGGGATATCGTTTTCGTATTCTCCTTATTTTTCAAAACTCGGGTCTTTCGGTACTGTTCCCGATACGGTAACGGGAGCGCTTCTTTTCTCTGCCGATGGTAACAATGTACGCATACTATGCATGCGGGCCGACAGGTCTGAACCTAATGCAGGGGAACCTTCGGGGACTGCCATAGGACTGAGATCACCAGAGGACATCACGATCAACGGACAGCCGGCAAAACGATATCTCTATGCATATCTCAGCAATAACGGTGACGGTTTGCCTGAACTGTATTGGGTATATCATGATGTTGTGCGAAGCAATGATGAGATATTCGTATTTATGTATTCTGCACAACCCGCTCAATTTGACTTGATGCTGCATTATTATGAGCAGCTTTTAAAAACAGTACATTTTCGTACCGGCGAGGTGAAATAATATGAGAAAAATTCTTTTATTGTTGACGATCGCGATCGTTACTTTGGCCGCCTATGCTCAAGATGTGCCATCTGAGATGAAGCCCTACGTCCAGCTCTGGTATAAAGTGAAGATCGATACCTACAACAGGCCGTCGATAAACAACGGTAAAATAATGCGTTACGGTAATCTGATCAATTCCGAGACCCGCGAGATAAATATCGGCTCGGGCACTATTGTCAGTAAAACCGGATTGATACTTACTAATTATCACGTCTACAATTATCAGGGAGAGACGAGCTATGACGATAAACGAAATATCTTATATGTAGTGCAACCGGTAAATAAAGAGATGGTCGTGTATGAATTGAGTGATAATGATCCGCTGAAAGAACCGGTGCGCAAATATACGGCGGAAATGCTGGCGTTTGATTCGAGATTGGATGTGACGCTTTTGAAGATCACCAAGGATGCTCAAACAGGAAAACCGTTAAAAAACGTTAAATTCCCTTTCGTAAAGTTCGGTAATCCGTTTGATATGAAGATCAATTCCGTGATCACGATCATCGGTTATCCCGGAAAGGGCGGCGATACGGTCACCATAACTGACGGGAAATTCCTCGGATATTATAAAAGTAAAGATACGGGAAGTATTGACGGCTATATCAAGACCAATGCCTATATGGCGCCCGGTAACTCCGGAGGAACGGCATTATTTGACGGATACATGATTGGAATCCCGACGGCAGTATCGCTTCCCTCATCGGCCGGATCCGATTTCGGTTATGTTCATCCCATAACGTGGGCAGCAGGGGTGCTTTCGCTTGCAGCTCTTAAATTTAACGAGGATGTACCTGAGATACCGTATGATTGGATGGTCAGCGATTATAATACCGATGAGACAAAAACGAAGATCCTTGTGGCCGGATTTATTGAGACGGCTGAAGCAAAAAGACCGGTAAAGAACGGTATTGTGGTGATCAAACGCAATGACCGCACGATCGATCAGATAAAAGAGCTTGATAATGAGATCACATCGGTGAAATCGGTGTATATCGTTCAATCGTTGTATAAACAAGGTGTCAGTATTCAGGAGATCGCATCACAATATTCTCTTACAGAACCGAAAGTTCAAAAATATCTTCGCACTACGATCAATGAGAACGCTTTGTCCGATGATGCAAAACGATATTTCGCGGGAGAATTTTTTTATGAAGTGTCTGAGACCGATGCTGACGGTTTTTATATCATGAAAGTGCCACGCAACGGCAATTACGACGTTACGGCGATAAAGGACGGTTATCGAGTCGTGGAAAAAAAGATCAAAACGAAAAAAGATATCCGGCAACAGGTTGATAAGATCGTTTTATATAAATATTGATTGTTTTCTGTCGTATCGGTCTTCCGGGCTTGATCGTCCGGAAGATCGTTTTGCAGGTCAGGGCAGATTTCTTCACTGAACATCATTCAATGATGTGTACTTGACAATCAGGTGATTTTGTGCAATGATGTCGCTCGAACAAAGGAGGGTGATTTTGGACTACAGTATAGTCGTATTAGTAAAACAAGTGCCCGATACACACAATGTATCAGGTGACGTCATGAAAGAAGACGGCACAATAAACAGAGCAATACTTCCTACAATATTTAATCCGGAAGATCTCAATGCGCTTGAAATGGCATTGTCATTCAAAGAACGTTTCGGCGGAAAAATTACTGTTATCACAATGGGGCCGCCTTCGGCATCCGAAGTGCTTCGTCAGTCGCTGTACCGCGGAGCCGATGAAGTGTATCTGGCAAGCGATATCAAGTTCGCAGGCGCCGATACATGGGCAACGGCATATACGCTTGCAGCAGTAATAAAAAAAGTAGCGCCGCGGGTGACCATGGTGCTTGCCGGCAGACAGGCCATCGACGGTGATACCGCTCAGGTCGGACCGCAGGTCGCTGAAAAGCTCAATATTCCGCAGGTCACATATCTTGAAGAGATTCATTCCGTAACAAACGGCCATCTTAAGGCCCGCCGTCAGATCGACGGAGGCGTTGAAGAGGTAGAGATCAAAATGCCGTTCCTCGGTACCGTCGTTGAGGCTAATACGCCTCGCCCGGCCGAAGTTCGCAAAATGATGCGGTATAAAAACATGCTCTCCCGATTGGATTACAAACAATATTTGTCAAAACATGTTGAATATACAGATGAAAGCGATCTCGATGCATATCTTCGTAAACACGATCTGTTGATCCCCGTAATTACGGCTGCAGACCTTGACGTTGATATCGCTAAACTCGGACTTTTCGGTTCTCCGACGAAGGTCAAGAAGATCGAGAACGTAGTGTTGAAAAAAGAAGCCAGCAAAACCGTACCGGCCACCGAAGAAGGCTCATTTGAACTTCTGTCGGAACTGGTCAAATCCAAAATAATAGGGTAGGTGGCAGTATGGAACGCAAAGGCAGCGTAATGGTATTCATTGAGCAGGAAGACGGCGTCATTAAGGACGTAAGCCTGGAATTGCTTACAAAAGCACAAGACCTGGCAATGGAATTGAAAGAGCGCGTATCTGCATTCATAATCGGCGACTCGGTAAAGCACTTGCTTGACGATGTGGCCGCACACGGAGCCGATATCGTGTACTACAGTGAACATCCAGAATTCAAATATTTCCGTACCGACCCGTATTTTGAGGCCGGGAAACAAATAATCCGTAAAGAGAACCCGCAGATCGTATTATTCGGCGCTTCACATATCGGGCGCGATTATGCACCCCGGTTGGCTTCGTATTTTTATACGGGCCTGACCGCCGATTGTACAGAACTTGTGATCGGCGAAGAAAAGATGCTCTATCAGATCCGCCCCGCATTCGGCGGAAATATCCGCGCTACTATCATCAATCCGGATTACCTTCCGCAGATGGCCACCGTTCGCGAGGGCGTCATGCGTAAGGGCGATGCACAAAAAGGCAGAAAAGCAGAATACGTCGCGGTTGATGTTAAACTCGAAAAGGATATCTGTGAAGCCGTTAAGGTCATCAGCAGAAAACGTCAGGCTCGTGCCGTCAACCTTAAAGCTGCGGAGATCATCGTGGCAGGCGGTATGGGATTGGGCAGTAAAGAATCCTTTGACATGCTGCGTGAATTTGCTCATATGATCGGTGCGGAGATCGCAGGTACACGTGCCGCGATCGATGCAGGCTGGGTTGAACACGAACGTCAGGTTGGCCAGACAGGCACCACCGTTCGTCCGAAATTGTATGTAGCCGTAGGTATATCGGGCGCCATTCAGCACAGAGCAGGCATGGAAGAATCTTTTAAGATCATTGCCGTCAACACCGATCCTGAAGCGCCGATATTTGACATTGCTGACTATAAGATCATCGGTGATTATAAAGAAGTTATTCCGCAACTCATGGCTGCCTATAAGCGCCTACAGAAATAAGGGAGGAGCGCCATGGAAAATTTTTATTTAGACAATAAAGACATGCAGTTCCATTTACGGTATCTGCCACTGAAAGATATCATCACGCAAAAAGAACATGATTTTAAAGAACACGGCGAATTCAATTATGCACCGAAGAATGTTGAAGAAACATTGGTCAACTATGAAAAAGCCCTTGAGATCATGGGTGAGATTTGCGGCGAACATATTGCTCCGCTTGCTCCCGAGATCGATAAAGAAGGTCCGCATCTGGTGGACGGCGATGTGATCTATCCGAAAGGCACGCAGATCGCGCTTGACCTCATCAAAAAAGCAGGGTTGACCGGTATCACCGTTCCCCGCAGATATAACGGACTCAATTTCCCGACCGTTGTTTATACCATGCTTATCGAGCTTGTTGCCCGCGCAGAAGCGGGACTGATGAACATATTTTCATTACAGGATATCGGCGAGACGATCTTCGAGTATGCCGATGAAGATATATGCAAGAAATATGTGACCATGTTTGCCAACGGCGAAGTGACCGGCGCTATGATACTTACCGAGGCTGAGGCCGGCTCCGACCTGCAACGCGTTAAGACAAAAGCAGTGCTTGACGAGACCGACGGCACGTGGCGTTTATACGGTACGAAACGGTTCATCACCAACGGTAACGCTCAGATATCCCTCGTTCTTGCAAGAAGTGAAGAGGGCACCAGCGATGCGCGCGGTTTGTCGATGTTCCTTATTGAACGCGACGAGACCGTAAAGATCCGCCGTATCGAAGAAAAACTCGGTATACACGGTTCTCCGACCTGTGAAATGCAGTTTGACGGCACCAAAGCTCTTCTTATCGGTAAACGCAAGATGGGTCTTATCAAATACGTCATGGAACTTATGAACGGTGCGCGTTTGGGTATTGCGGGGCAAGCGATCGGTATAGCTGAAGCGGCATACCGCGAGGCGTTGAAATATGCTCATGACCGCAAACAGTTCCTCAAGTCGATCATTGAGTTTCCGGCAGTGTATGACATGCTCACCTCTATGCGTATGAAGATCGAAGCTGCACGCGTTCTCACGTATTTTACATCGATGATGGTAGATTATAAGAAGATATTTACCGAACGCTTCGACCATGATAAAGATGCATCAGCCCGCGATAAAATGAAATACTATACTTCGGTTGCCAATACCATGACACCGATCGCGAAATTCTATTCTACGGAAATGTCCAATCAGGTCACGTATGACGCGATCCAGATCCACGGCGGCGACGGTTACATGAAAGATTATAACGTTGAGCGTCATTACCGCGATGCGCGTATCACCAATATCTATGAAGGCACCACTCAGCTTCAGGTCGTGGCAGCTATCGGCGGTATCATCTCCGGCGATGTGGAAAAAGAAATGGACAATCTCGAAGCATTGGTTCACGAGACACAGTTCAACAAAGAAAAAGATATGGTCAAAGCTATGCGCAGGCAACTTGCCGAAATGGTGCTTAAATACAAAGAGATGGACGAAGAGGAAAAAGCATACAACGCTCGCCGCATCGTGAATGTTGCGACCCATATCATCATTTCGTATCTTATGATCAATGACGGTCAGAAATCCGGCCGCAAAGAGACGATCGCACGTGCGTTTACCCGCAATGCCGTCGGCTTTGCAAATGCCGATCACTATGCAGTGATGAACTCACACCGTTATGTGATCGATGAAAAAGAATTGATCTATTCGTTGGATCAAGAATAATAAAGAACCGGTTAAATAGTATATAAGGCCGCCCGAAGAAAGTCGGGCGGTTTTTTTTATGACAAGCCTTTTGAATTGAAAAAAGCGCCGTATTTTTTATCGGTACCGTTGATGTGATTGATAAGCCAGTCGCAGAGGAAGTTGAATAATTCAAGAGAGATCGTTTTTTTGCCTGCTATAAATTGGTCCTGATAATCGGTGATCATTTTCACAAAAACATCATGTTCTTTTTTATGCGTTACCATTTCGGGATAATTGTATTGTAGCATCAATTCCTCTTCGCCTTTGAAATGATACACGGTATATTTGGCAAGTTCCTTGAGCAAATTTTCCATCACGTCTTTTGTCTTTTCCTGTTTCATCGCATGATAGAGCTCATCGATCAAAACGATAAGCTTCTTGTGCTGCTCGTCAAAACTAGCAACGCGAACACTGTAACTATCCGACCAACTGATCAATGACATAAAAGCCTGCCTTTCGTTCCTATTTACAATTATCTTGTTATTTTACCCCTTTTTGGTTGAAAAAGTCGGAATATTTTTTGTCAGTACCGTTGATATGGTTGAGCAACCAGTCACGCAGAAAATTGGATATCTCAAGCGAGAGGGTGGCTTTACCGGCACTATATTGGGCTTTAAAGTCCTGAACTTTTTTTACAAAACCAATATGCTCATCGATATGTTTTGCCATATCAGGGTAGGTATGTTTCTTCATCTGGTCTTCTTCGGATTTAAAATGATACGCGGTATAACTTTCAAGTTCATCGAGCATCATTTCCATGATGTTCTTCGCTTTTCCGGCCTTCATGGCCTCATGAAGATCATTGATGAGGGAGACAAGTTTTTGATGCTGCTGATCAAATTCTTTCACCTTAACGCTGTAACTGTCAGTCCATGTGATCAATGCCATAGGTACCTCCTGGCTAATTTTATTTGCTTGTTGTTTACTTCACGCCTTTTTGATTGAAGAACGAGCCGTAATTTTTATCGGTACCGTTGATATGATTGATCAGCCAATCACGAAGAAAATTGGATATCTCAAGCGAAACGGATGTTTTACCCGATTTGAATTGCGTTTGGAATTCTTTTATCTTCGTTACAAAGCCTGCGTGCTGTGTTTTCTGGTTTTCCAGCTCGGGATATGCATGCTTTTTCATCATGTCTTCTTCTGCCTTAAAGTGATATTCGGTGTAACTTTCAAGTTCGTCAAGTATGCCTTCAAGGATCGATTTTGCTTTGCCGGCTTTCATTGCATCGTGCAGATCGTTGATCAGTGTGATTAACTTTTGATGCTGTTGGTCGAAATCCTTCACGGCGACACTGTACTTTTCTGACCATGTTATCAATGGCATAATATCTCCTTTCATCTAGAGAATAGATTATATTATCACAGAAGGTATGTATAAACAACCGAAAAATAATTATCTCAGGTTAATAGCACTTGCGGAAATGAGCTCTTGGGATTATAATCACGCATCATTTTATGGAGGTATTTATGTCGTTGAAGACCGTTTTGATCCTTGATTTCGGTTCGCAATTTACACAATTGATCGCACGAAGGATCCGCGAAGAACATGTCTACTGCGAGATCCATCCGTTTAATATATCAATCGAAAAGATACGTCAGATCGATCCGCCTGCCATCATTTTATCGGGCAGTCCGTCGTCGGTCATTGAAGACGGACCGCAATGTGATAAAGCGATTTACAATCTGGGCGTGCCGATACTGGGCGTTTGTTACGGAATGCAGCTCACATCGTTCCTTTTCGGCGGAAAAGTCGAAAAAGGTGAGAAGCGCGAATACGGTTTTGCGGAATTATTGATCGATAAAGCCGATCCGTTGTTTGCAGGCATTCCCGATAAGAACGTTGTGTGGATGAGCCACGGCGATAAAGTGTCTGCGATACCGTCTGATTATACGCAACTGGCACACACTGATAATACCGAGTTCGCGGTGATGAAACACAATTCAAAACCATTCTATGGGGTGCAGTTCCATCCGGAAGTAGTTCATTCCGTTTTCGGAAAGACCTTTCTCAGGAATTTTCTGTTTTCTGTGGCACATCTGGAACCGTCATGGACGATGGGGAAATTCATTGACGATCAGATCGCATTGATACGTGAACGGGTTGGCGACAAAACGGTCATTCTCGGATTGTCGGGCGGTGTTGATTCATCGGTTGTGGCATTACTACTTTGGAAGGCCATCGGCAAACAGCTTGTGCCGATCTTTGTCAACAACGGTGTATTACGGTTGTATGAAGCAGAGCAGGTGCGCACGATCTTTTCACAAGTTTTCCCGATGAACCTGCAGTATGTGGATGCCGAACAGGAGTTTTTATCCGAACTGAAAGATGTGTCCGATCCTGAGAAAAAACGTAAGATCATCGGACGCGTGTTCGTAGAGATATTCGAACGCGAAGCCAAAAAAATAGAAGGCGCGGAATTTCTTGCGCAGGGGACATTGTATCCAGATGTTATCGAGAGCGTGTCGTTCAAAGGGCCGTCGGCAACGATAAAGTCGCATCACAATGTCGGCGGATTGCCGGAAAAGATGCATTTGAAATTGCTTGAACCGTTGCGCGAACTTTTCAAGGACGAAGTGCGTGTGCTCGGCAGAGAACTCGGATTGGCAGAAGAGCTTGTTGAGCGTCATCCGTTCCCGGGACCGGGGCTTGCGATACGCATCATCGGCGATATCACCAAAGAACGCTTGGATGTATTGCGTAAGGCCGATCACATACTCATTGAGGAAATAAAGAAAGCCGATCTCTATACGAAGGTGTGGCAGACCTTCTGTGTGCTGTTGCCGGTCAAATCTGTCGGCGTTATGGGCGATGAACGCACCTATGAGAATACGCTTGCTCTCCGTTCGGTAGATTCCAGCGACGGTATGACCGCAGATTGGTCACGCCTGCCGTATGACGTGCTTGCCCGCATCTCGAATCGTATCATCAACGAAGTGCGCGGTATCAACAGAGTGGTGTATGACATCAGCTCAAAACCGCCGGCAACGATCGAGTGGGAATGAACCGGGACCATAAAAAGGGAGGATGCTATGAAATTATTTGTATTTACCATGTTGGCAGTATTGAATGTGTGTTTACTTGTTGCTCAAGGTAATGTGATCTTTACTTCAGTTTCTTCCGATAAAAACATTACGCAAAAAACAGACGGCGGAGAAAGCGATCTTTATTTCGTTGTTGACGGGGATGAATCGAAGGGCGAGGTTGTTTTGACGTTCGAAATGACAGCTAAGCCGAAAGAAGCGTATCTTATCGTGAATATACCCGACAAAGAATGGGCTGAATCGAATGACGGCTTTGAGGTGTGGTATGCAGGCAGCATGATAGGGTCTTTCGCTAAACTCATGCGCAACAGTTGGGTTGAAGTTAAACTCGATGCTGCAAAGCTACCGTCATCAGGGAAATTTGATATCAC
>CAZIJP010000041.1:1110-18577 GCA_964539615.1 uncultured bacterium | reverse complement strand
TTATCCGGCCATCGACAGCGCAAACAAATGCACTTCTACTGCCCCTGCTTCCTTCAATTGAACAGCTGCCGAATTGGTGGTCGCTCCTGTTGTAATAACGTCATCGAACAATACGATACGTTTGCCGGCAATATCACGTGTAACGGTGAAAGCTCCCTTCACATTATGCGCCCTCTTTTCGGCATTATGAATAAGCGATTGGACTTTCGTGTTCTTTACACGCACAAGAACATCGGTATTCACATGGTCGTTCAAATACCGGCACAGTTCTTCCGCCTGATTGTAGCCGCGTTGTGCAAATCGTGTTTTGGAAAGGGGCATCGGGATCACCATGTCGATCTTTTCCGGATCATAATAGGTGTAAAAACTCGTGCAGACCATTGCCGCCAGATAATGAAGCAATGTGCGGTTCTGATTGAACTTACACTCATGAACGATAGACGCCACCGCATCGGTATAATGGAACAACGCCCTTCGCGAATCCCAGGCGCGTTCGCCTTTACCTCCACAGTCGTAGCACTCCCTATCTGCGGGAAGTTGTTTGCCGCAGATTTCGCAAACCGGCAAAAACATGGCGGGTAAATGTACCCGGCAATGCTCGCACAACGATTCATCCGTCTCCAAGTGTTCGGCACAGACCGGACAGAATTGAGGGAATATAAAGTCACGTAATCCTGCAAGCAAAGGATGCATGGTCACTTCTGTTCGGTTAAATAAATCCGTTTGACATACGATACGGCATCTTCAACCGTCCGCACATCACCATCGACATACTGCTTATGAATATCCTCAAGGATCGTCCTGATATCCGCCCCGTAGGGAATCCCGATCTCTTGAAGCATCGTGCCATTGACAATCGATTTTTTCGGATAGATATCCATAAAATACAACGATGCATACTGCTGAAACCGTTCATTTTTTGCATGGCATGCCATAAGGTACAATATCGATTCCAATTCAAGCTTATTAAAAAGATCGTAAATCTCACTCTTTTTCAAAAATCCGGGTTTATTGATCATCCGATACCGTTGCTGCATAAACAGCCGCACTTCCTGAGCAATATTCTTAAAGCGTTTAGTCAGCTCCAATTTTTGCGCATAATCCAACACGGCATGCGTATCGGCATCATCAAACAACGCGAGATAATACAAAAAATAGTTATTGACCGTTTTCTTAAGATAGAGCAATTTATACCAGTGAAGCACATGGCGTATCTCGCGGAACAACTTTTCTTTTTCCGGAGGAAAAGTACAACCGGTAAACAACGATTTGAGAATATTTTCTTCCCCGAGCATTTGAAATGCATATTCGGGATAATCTTCATCGCAGATCACGCTTATCTCGTCTTTGATACGTCGTCCGGTAAGCAATGAAAGCACGCCGAGCGATAATGCATTTTTCATCAAGCCGTGCGTCTGCTTGCTGAAGTGAAAATCAAACCGTGCCGCAAAGCGGATCCCGCGGAATATTCGCGTCGGATCTTCTATGAAACTTACTGTGTGAAGTATCTTTAATGTTTTATTTTTCAGATCGCCGTAGCCGCCGAAATAATCGATCAGGTCTCCCATTGAATCGGGGCAGATCGAAACAGCCATGGCATTGATCGTGAAATCACGACGGTAGAGGTCATATTTCAATGGTGATAACATAACGACAGGCAAGGCGGCAGGTTTATCATACGTTTCGGAACGGGCTGTGGCGATATCGATCTTCACACCGTCGCGGAAACACAGGGTAGCGGTTTGAAATTTTTTATGAACGGTCAGCGAAGCGGAGAATTCTTCTGCTGCTACTTGTGCCGTTTCAATACCTTTTCCTTCGATAACAATGTCCACGTCAAAGGTTTCAAGACGAAGGAACAGGTCCCGCACAAAGCCGCCGACAAGGTAAGCCCGATAGCCCAGCGAGTCCGCAATAGCGCCGATACGTTCTATTCGTTCAAGCAACGGTCCGGGAACATGATATCGTAATTCCGACAGTATGTTTTTTCGCTGCTGCCCGGAAGCAGTGTTCTCTTCCGTTTTCATCAGGTCGGTCCTTGTAATGATACCTGAAAGCACATGAGCGCTTGTCACTGCCAGTATTACGCCTCGTCCTTCCAGTATCAATCGTTTTGCCGAATAAACTGGCTCCGTTTCTTCACAGACAGCCACATCATGCACAACATAGTCATGGATTGGCACATCCGAAAAATTATGATTGATAAGCCGGTCGATCTCTTTTTGATACATCAAGCCGAACACACGGTGTTCTTTATCAACAACCGGTAATTTAGAATGATTATGGGCAAGCATTTTTTCTTTGACCTGAGCTACCGTCTCATCAAATCGTACGGCTACAACATCGGTGGTCATGATGTCGGATACGGTCTTCCCCGTTAATCGTACCTGTTCGAGAATATCATACATCTTTTCTTTTATTTCTACGAAACTCACATCGGAAATATGCACATATCCTGCCGACGGATGCCCTCCGCCGCCGATCTGTCCGAGTATATCTCGTATGCTGAGGGCTTTATTGCGGCTTCTTCCTATGATATACACGCTTTTCCCCATCTGCATAACGGCGAATACCGCATCAACTTCCAATACAAATAACAAATGCTGTACGGCAAAAGCGGCATTATCCACATAGCCGTCACGTTCGGCATGACATACTGCGACAGATATACCGTTGATATCCAAAATATCACCGTTATCCACCAGGTCGTCCATTATAGACAGCTGTTCTTTTGAAAAATCTGTCACAAGATATCGGGAAATGTAGGTCACATCACCGGCAATCGGAAACAATTTATTAAATATTGCCACATCATCAACCGTAAGCGATATGAATGTGAAATAACCGGTATCCTCATAGATCCCAAGCAGGAACAATACTGCTTCTTGCTGAGAGATGGGTATTTTTTTCTTCAATAATAATTCGGTGAGCAATGTTATCGTTGCTCCGCACTGTTTCTGAAAATAGGTGGTTTTTTCCGGTATATTTTCGGGCGGATGATGATCATAGATAGCTGTTACGATGCAAGTGGTGAGCATGGCAACAGGAAGCTCCGTGCGCGAAAGATCGGTATTATCGACAATGATACACTCGGTCACCGGCTCTGTAAGTTTGTTCATAATAATGTAGGGGCAAGGCAAACCTTCTTTTGTGATAAAATCACGCACATGGCGTTCAATAGACGAAGGTAGAAGCGGAATAAAATCAGGATATAGTTTGTGGACTGCCACCATTGAAGCAAGACAATCAAAATCCATGTTGTTGTGTCCGAGAATCGCTTTCATATCCCTCACTGTCAATACATCACCGGACGATAAAACACCCGGCTAATGTTTGGTACCGTTTATCGCCGATACCTTTGATCTTTTTCAAATCCTCAACTGAAGTAAATGTACCATATTTTTCACGATATGCCAATATGTTTTTGGCCATTACCGGTCCAACACCTTTAACCAGGCAAAGATCTTCATAGGTGGCAGTATTAAGGTCCAACGGAAGAGTAATTTTTTTTACCAGCGTTCTTTGTCTTTTTACTGACCGTTTCTTTTCCGCTGCATCAGTTGTGTCTTTTTCTTGTGTTTTCTGCATAACTGTAATGGGAACGACCGCATCTTTTTTTTTCTTAACTTTACTGCTGACCGAACCCATAACAAAAAGAACAACCGTTGTTAGAAATATAATTATGATAACCGAGTTCACGGCACGATGATGGATCAATAACCGGTCAGCCATATATCGGAAAATACCATAATACCGCACACAGAGCGCCGGATGCTAGTATAAAAATATATGCGACGACATCTCTTCCGGCGAAATGCAACACTTCACGTCGAGTTCTATGATCACCGCCTCGGTATCCGCGGCTTTCCATAGCATCAGCCAATTCTTCTGCGCGTTTAAAACACGATACAAATAACGGTACAAAGACCGGCAGTAATTTTTTGATTCGATTAAAAAAAGAGCCCGTTTCAAAATCTACCCCGCGACTCATTTGCGCCTTCATCAAACGATCAAGCTCATCTATCAGTGTGGGGATAAACCTAAATGCGATCGTTAACGTCAATGCCAGGTCCGCCACCGGTACTTTCAAGTATTTTAAAGGCCTAAAAAAATATTCGATCGCATCCGTAAGTTTCAGTGGAGATGTCGTATACGTAAGTAAGACCGAGATCATGACCAACAAATAAATACGAAAAGAGAACAACACGGCATAATATAACCCTTCCCAAGTAAGGCGCCACCACAGAGTAATTCCCGGAGTCAGAAAAGCATTAAAAACGGCAGTCAGCGCTAATAATAACAACACAGGTCGTAAACCGCGCCAAATGTAAGTATAATCGAGCGCAGAACAATACAACAATACATGCACAAGCGCAGTAAAAAATAAATACACCCTCATTGACGGGAATAACAAGATATACGTTATGAAAATAACCAACGCAATAAACTTTGTACGAGGATCGATCCTGTGGATGATCGACTCGATCGGAATATATTGGCCGATGGTGAATCCCGAAAAAAACTGCATATCTCCTCCGAAGTGCTTGAAAAGTGTAGTTCAGTATCGCTTTACTTACAAGCTGTATTTTTTTGTATGCATACCGGATTTCTCTCTGTTCAATCCTCTATATGAAATGTTGGAATCAATAAATCACCGCTATTGATCGTTTCCCATAATTCTCTTGCCTTCACCGTTAACGCAAACTTAATGTCTCTATTGCCAATTTCCCGTTTAAGTAATCCCATTTTTTCCATTTTTTTTAAAAGCTGTAATACATATGATGTGTGAACAGACATCTCAAGAGCAATATAGGTCGCACAATGCGGATGATCATCAAGGATACAAAAAATGATTCCCTGATCCAATGTAAGAGAATAATGGCAAAGCATCTCTCGTTCAAAATTGTTTAATAAAAATACAATTTTATGCAGTTCACATAAAGATTGTCGCATTGATCACTCCTTATCCGCGAGTGTAAAACAGAGCATTGGCAGTGTCAAGACAGAAACCGACAAAGTACAGTATATTCCGTCAAAATGCTTAGAAACCTCTGAAACTGCTTTTATACTGCCTTCTCGTAAATTTCCTGAACTTCTCTTGAAAAGACCATACGTGTTTTCACCATCACACGTAACCAGCATGTCTGATTATACTTGACAATACGGTAAAATAAGACACAATAAAAACCGATGCGGGGAGGTAGTTATGATTATTGTCACCGGAGGCGCCGGATTTATCGGCAGCAATCTTGTTAAAGGATTAAACAATATCGGCATTACCGATATATTGATCGTTGATGACCTTACTGACGGCACGAAATGCCGAAATATGAATGCCTTGTCATTTGCCGATTACTGTGACAAAGATGTTTTCATCGATCAGTTGAGCAAATTGAACGGAATGAAAATTGAGGCAATTTTTCATGAAGGCGCTTGTGCCGATACAATGGAACACAACGGATTAAAAATGATGAGCATGAACTATGACTATAGTAAATCCCTCCTTCACTTTGCCCTTGATCATTCGATACGTTTTATTTATGCATCTTCAGCATCCGTATACGGCAACGGAGATAATGGTTTTAAAGAAATACGGCCCAATGAAAACCCATTGAATGTATATGCATTCTCAAAATTTCTTTTTGATCAATATGTTCGTACAATGCTGCCTACCGCGCCAATGCAGATCGTCGGATTGCGTTATTTCAATGTGTACGGGCAACAGGAAAATCATAAAGGACGCATGGCATCTACGATCTATAGTTTTTATCGCCAATTAAAAAGTGATGGTATTACGCGATTATTTGAAGGCAGCGACAAGTATATCCGAGACTTCATTTATGTCGATGATGTGGTCGATGTTAATCGTTATTTTTTTAATAATCCGGAGAAAAGAGGAATATTTAATTGCGGTACCGGCAAAGCGGAACCCTTTACGACCATTGCACATTCATTGATCGAGCTTGAAGGGAAAGGGAAGATCGAATTTGTACCTTTTCCCGATTCATTGAAAGGGAAATATCAAGCCTTCACCCAAGCAGACACATCTGCACTACGAGCTATCGGATATGAACAAGACTTTATGACCGTCCGACAGGGAGTTGAACGCTATCACACCTATTTAACTAATAATGACGGTTTTTTAACCTAAAAGGACAACGCATGAAATTATTCATTACGGTCGATCTTGAGGGATTTTCTTCGGTTTCTGCATGGCATGAAGTATCCGGAAATACGCCTGCATTTGCTCAACATCAAAAAACCATTACAAAAGTACTAACCCGTCTGTGCGAATTGCTTTATAAAAGGTTCCCCAATCTGAGCATGATCACCGTTTGTGATTCTCATGCTAAAGGTGACTCTATCATCTATGAACAATTGCCAGCCGGCGTAGAACTTGTGAAAGGTTTCCCAAGACGGCATTATATGATGGAAGGGCTGAATGATACGTATGCCGGTGTTTTATTTCTCGGTTATCACAGCGGTGTGGGCGGATTCGGCAATATGGACCATACGTATTCGGCATCGGTAATTTATGAAATAAAAATAAACGGCGAGCCGGTTGATGAATTTCTGATAAACGCTTATCTGGCAGGTGAATATAATGTGCCGGTACTATGTAGTATCGGCGGCGATAAGCATATTGATGATATCAATCGATATAATAAAAAAATAACAACCGTAGTAACAAAAACAGAGTTGGGGAAATTTTCTTCGATAGCGCCATCCTATGATGATGTAGACGCAAGACTTGTCCATGCGATTGCATCAATGAATGAACCGGTTGAGTATCCCGTTCTGCGTATTGAAAAACCAATCATTGCCGAAATAATGCTAATCAATACCATTTTTGCCGAAGTTGCATCATTGATACCGACTGTCGAAAGAATCGGGGGACGGACTATCCGAATTACTTCAGCCTCCGTTAAGGAATTTTATACTACACTGATGGCGGTACTATTTACATCATTTAGCGTAAAATAACGATGAAAGGATAATATCGTCATGGCATGTACTATTGTTGAGTTTCTTCAGAGTAATCTTCGGTTTTCTTCGGGTTGTACCGAACCTGCCGCTATAGCACTTGCCGCTTCCTGGGTAAAAAAGCAAGTCAGCGGAACCATAACATCAATACGCCTCAGGATCGATCCCAAGACGTATAAAAATGCCTATGCGGTAGGAATTCCTAATAGTGACGGACTTTACGGAAATGAATGGGCATTGTTATTTGGTTTATCCGTGGGAAAACCTGAATTATCGCTTGAGATATTTTCTATTCTTGACGAATCGTTGCGAAAAAACGCAATCGCACAAGCATTGGAAACTCCGGTTGAAACGACAATAACCCGTCATTCATGCTTGTATATTGAGGTCATCGTTACAACAACCACTGAGACAATCGTATCGGTCATCAGAAATACGCATACAAATCTTGTAACGTTGACCGTTAATGGGAAATCAAAAAAACAACGTGTTCGAAATTCTTCAAAACAGCAGGCACCTACTCTTTGCTGTAAACCTGATCCGTCATGGTATGAACCGAATAAATGGCCCGAATTAATTGAACACCTTTATCAAGATAATAAATTGATGGATATTATCCGTACGGGAATCACTTATAATATCGCCGTTGCTGAATTTGGAAAAAAATATATCTCAATAAATGATGATTACGGGGTTAGCGCTGCAATTTTCACAAGAATGTCGGGCGATTCGGTACCGGTAATGAGTTGTGCAGGTTCAGGCAATAAAGGATTGACGTCTGTTTTACCGGCAGTATGTTTTGCACAACAGCACAATGCATCTCAGGAAAAACAGGAAAAAGCAGTATTACTGTCTACCTTACTTACAAGCCTGGTAACCGCACGTTTTGGTGCTGTCTCATCGGTTTGCGGAGCTTTTTATGGAGCCGGTGTCGGGTTGATCGCTGCTTTTCTCATGATTTTAAAAAAATCAGATCTATTTTTCTCCGCTTACAAGAACTATATTGCCGCTGTGACAGGCGCTTACTGCGACGGTGCGAAAGGTAGCTGCTCCGTAAAAGGAAGAACTGCCGTGCAAGCTGCTTTGAAAAGCATTCAACTTGCTGAGACAGGCTTTTCTGTTTCCGAACGAGACGGGATTCTCGGCAATAGCTTCCCTGAGACATTGGATAATCTTGCACAATACACCGAACACTTCTGCGCATTCGATGATGAGACCATTCGAGTATTAAAAGCAAAAACATGTTTTGAAACAAATTAACATAAATCAGTTTGTGGACATAGCTGCCGAATTTTATAGTATCTTGTAAGTAATGACGATTCTCAAATAAAAACTACGTATTGTAATTAAGTGTAAGAATAAAAAAAAACGCCGGCGGTCACCGGCGTTTTTTCAATGACAAACCTGATGCCCTTATTTATCTTTTTTGCTTTTCTCTTCTTTTTCTTCTTTTGCTAATTCTTCATCATTTTCTTTTTTCTGAAGTTCCGTTATTTTTGATGTGATAAACGCCAATTGCGTTTTATACTCAACTTGTTTTATTTCAAACACTGAAAGTTCAGCTTGTTTTTGAGCAATTATGGTGAGTATTTCTTGTTGAACCGGGGCCATCTTTGCGTAAGCTGTATCTGCAAGGTCCATTATTCTTTTCATCTCGGAATAGACCTTTTCAGATGATTTTTTCAATCTTTTGTCGATCAAAGAATCACCGATGACCTTAATCTCGCCCATCTTTGTTTCCGCTTTAAAAACTATTCCGCCGATAAGATCGATAGATTCTTTTACATTGGCAGGCATCGTTTTAATAATTTCAACCTTTGAACCAAATTTCTTAAACGCTTCTTTTGCAGCATCCAATTCTTTTTGATCGATATCGGAACTCTTTTGTACCGTTTTTGCTTTATCAAATAACATCGTAAGCGGAGTCATATCAACTTTAGATAACTCTTCCAATGTCTTAGGTATTTGGTCAGCTATTTGATCCTTATAATTTTGGATCTTCCCTGAGTTTTCATTGATATCCCCTTCAAAACCTTGAACTTCACCCAAATATGAGATCAATTCTTTCTGCGGATCGGATGATGTAATTTTTTCATTGGTACATACGAATTTAAATGGTTTACGGTCTTTGCTGAATACAACGATCTCATACGTCCGTTTTTCAGCATCCCACCGGAAATATGTTCCCGGAACATCGGCAAAATAGTTTACAAATTCATCAGGATTGGTCTTATCATCAAAAGAAAGAACATTTTCCTTTTTAATATCAGCAATTAGAGCTGTTAAGGCTTGAAGACCTTCTTTTTTCAATGCAGCCGGATCAGTGGAGAAAATATCTATTCCACCGGGGAGCTGGCCATCAAATCGTGTTTGGTATATATCGATCGCTACCTGGAGAGTTGATAAGGCTTTTTCAGTATTATTCACTGCTGTAAGATCCTGATTCTGCCATTTTACCGGTAATGTAAAAGAAAAAATAACAACAATAAGAAGCAATGCGATAACAACGTCCAATATCAGCATGCTTATACCCTTTTTATTCATCAAAACCACCTCCATATTTAGTCCTCCCTATAGTAGCAGAAGCGAACTGCTTGTCAATAAAATTTCATTGTTTTTCTTTATTTTTTTATCTTTAACAGCTCTCTTATTTTCGAAAGTTCGGAATAATACCTGTCTGAAGTAAAATCAGGGAATGTCCAGGGAAACGGGATCCACTTACCCTTACGATACATCAGTGTCATATCTGCCCAAACGCCATCATGTAAAAATATTTTTTGTCCGCCTTTTTTAAATGACAAAAGAACATATTTAAATGTATCCATATATCCGGGATCTAAATTCACGGATCTTCCTCCGGATTCTCGTAAGAAATCAGTTTCAATCGTTGCACAAGTAATTTTCAAATCGGCACAATATTCCGGAGAAATTTTATTCTCAAATGAAAAAAATATCCTATGTAACTTAGCACCCATCTCAGCTGTATAATAATCGGTCATATCAAAAGCAAAAACGGGGCTCATATAATCGATCGGTCCCCACAATTCTTCTAATCGATTTCTTGCTATTTTCATCTGTGCACTGTCTGAATAAATACAAGTTATAATCAATTTTACAAACTCATCTGCCATTATGAATTTCCTTCGTTAACTCATATGCCTCTTCTACAAGAGTTTCGTCAATACCAAACAAATCCGCAATATGGTGGGGCACTGAGGAAGATATTTTAATGTTCTTTTTTTCATCCCGTGAACTGATCCGAGTGAAATCCCGTTGAAAATACAGTTGTTCTTTGCCGTTTGTAACAGTTAAACACAAATTAGACATATTTCTGGGAGTATACGATGCTTTCCAGGCCTCAAGAAAAGGAGCATCATGATCGAAAATCGAGGATATTGTATAACGCCATTTCCGCCCGCCGTGAAGAGTAGTTGTGTATAAATGGTAATGTCCTTCTTCATAAATGATGTCGATATCAGTAAGTGATGTTTTAACATGAATATTTTCCTGAAGAAGTTCAATAGGGGTCGTTATCAAATATCCCGGGTCAGTAAGATACATCCTCTTATTCTCAACTACAATCAAACCGCAATGCATATTTTTCCCGGCCTTCATATCAGCTAAAAAATACTTTGTTAAAAAGCCGCAATGATGCAAAATGCTTCGTAATAAATTCGTTAATGAATAACAAGTCCCTCCCAAATGCTTACATAAGTAACCTTCCCAAACAGTTTGAGGCGGTTGCAATGCATCATCAAGGGACTTTGCTTGAGAAAAAGCCAGTATCTTAGATATATTTTCATAAGGAATAGCACTAAATGAAGAAAGGATGGCTTTTACCAATGCCATCCTATCCGTAAGATGCTTTGTGTTTATTTCAAAACGATCAAAGAATTCTTGCTCAAAAGACATGAACTACATATTTGCCGACATACTTAAGATCGGCAAGAACATTGCGATAACTATGATACCCAACAAGCCTCCCATAAATACCATGATCAACGGTTCAAGTAACGCTGTTAAACCGTCAACCGCATTATCAACTTCTACTTCATAAAAATCAGCGATCTTCGTCAGCATTTCTTCTAAAGCACCTGATTTTTCACCGGCGCTGATCATATGTACAACCATGGGTGGAAACACGCCGGTCTCAGCAAGCGGTTTTGCTATTTCCGATCCGCCGGCTATACTTTGCCGTGATTTCATGATCGCCTCTTCAATTATAATATTTCCCGAGGTCCTGGCTGTTATTTCCATAGCTTGTAATATATCAACACCACTGCTGATAAGAGTTCCTAAAGTACGTGTAAAGCGTGCAACGGCGGATTTTCTTAATATTGCACCGAATATTGGCGCTTTTAATCCAATTACATCCAAAGAGCGTTTCCCCCCTGGTGTTTTTTTCCATAGAATAAATGCGACAACAATAACTATCATCGCAACAATAATAACTACTATATGCCCCACAACAAAATCGCTTGTCTTAAGAAGCATATTCGTCAATGCCGGCATTTTTGCTCCCATACCTTCAAACATCTCTTTGAATTTTGGTATGACAAATGTCATCAAGCCGCCGACAATGATAATTGCAATTACCATAACCGCCATAGGATAAGCCATAGCAGCCTTAACTTTTCCTACAATCGCATCAGCTTTTTCCATATAGCCGGACAAACGATCCAAGACATTGGTCAGCAAACCTCCGGCTTCACCCGCTTCAACAAGACTAGAATATAATGCACTGAAAACTGTCGGATGTTTTCGTAAAGATTCATTTAACGGTTTACCGGATTCAACATCAGTTTTTATATTTGATATGATTGTTCTAAGTTCCATATTTTCAACTTGTTGCGATAGTATATTCAAACATTCAACCAATGGTATACCTGCATTGAGCATAGTTGAAAATTGCCGGGTAAAAATTACAAGGTCACGGGTTTTAACTCCGCCCATACCGGGAAATTTAAATTTTAATTCCGAAGCTTTTTTAGAAAGACTTTGAACTTTTATAGTTCTTCCGGCAAGTATTTGACGGGCAGCATCTTCAGACTGAGCCTCTATCTCCCCCTCGGTCTTTTTAGTCCCGACCATACCCACATATTTAAAAATAGGCATAAAACTCCTCCTCAGCCTTCAGGTTTGTTTATTTTATTGATGATTTCGTCTGGCGCAGGAGACCTGCGGACAGCTTCTTCATACGTTATATGACGCTGAGTATATAAATTATACAACATCGAGTTCATTGTATTCATTCCGTACTTCTGCCCGGTTTGCATATGTGAGACTATCTGTTGGATTTTATCTTCACGTATCAAATTTCGAATAGCAGGTGAGGAAACAAGCACTTCAAACGCAAGGACACGTCCGCCGCGTTGCGATGGTATCAATTGTTGGGACATAACGCCCTCAAGCACGAAGGACAACTGTGTCCTGACCTGTTGTTTTTCTTCTCCCGGAAATATATCGACGATACGGGATATTGTCTGTGCCGCTGAATTTGTATGAAGGCTTGCCAAGCACAAATGACCGGTCTCTGCGATCTTTAAAGCTATACGCATCGATTCCTGATCGCGTAACTCACCGATGAGGATTACGTCCGGGTCTTGGCGAAGCACATGCTTCAATGCAATTTCAAAGGATTCGGTATCGCTACCGACCTCACGCTGGTTAATGAGGCAATTTTTATGCTTATGAATAAACTCTATCGGATCTTCTATCGTAACAATATGGTCAGTGCGTGTCTCATTGATATAATCCAGCATAGCAGCCAACGTAGTAGATTTACCCGAACCGGTAGGCCCTGTTACAAGAACAAGACCGTTAGGTCTGTTGGACAAATCCTTTACCACAGGCGGAAGTCCAAGATCATCAAATGATTTTATTTCAAATGGAATAGTACGGACCGCCATAGCAATTGCGCCGCGCTGACGGAACACATTACCTCTGAAACGAGAAACACCCTTAACGCTGAAAGAAAAGTCTAACTCGTTTTTTTCCTCAAATATTTTCTTTTGTGAATCGGTTAAAATACTATATACCAAAGCCTGAGTATGCTGCGGGGTCAATATCGGCATATTCGGTAAGCTTAATAATTTACCGTCTACGCGAATAACCGGCGGTTTTCCCGAAGTTATATGAAGATCGGACGCATTTTTCTGCTTCATGATCTGAAACAATTCAGTGATATTTATTTTACCGCCGGAGGCTCCGGCTTGTTCTTCTGCAGGTTTGTTGACATTCAAATTCATTCGCGCACCTTGCATCATGGATTCATTGGGTTCCGGCATAATGTCACCTCGATCTGTTAATCTTCAAAAGTAGTGTCGACCACTTGTTCAAAACTTGTAACACCTTGTTTGAATTTTAAAACACCGCTTTCGCGCAATGTACGCATCGGCGTAACCAACGTTTTTCCGTCTTTTTCAACCTGAGGTTTACGAGCCATCTCTTTGATATCTATCGAAGAACCGCGTTCAAGAATAACGCGTCTGATCTGCTCGGTCATATACATAACTTCATAGATACCGACACGGCCTTTATAACCTGAATTGTTGCATTCCGGGCAACCGCGTTTTTTATAGAACTTGATCTTCGCAGCTTCTTCTTTTGTAATATTGAACGCGCGAAGTTCGGTCTCCGGCGGTGAATACTCTTCTTTACATTTTGCACATAATCTGCGCATCAAGCGTTGAGCAAGAATCAGAACTATTGACGATGCGATCATGAACGGTTCGATACCCATATTCGCCAAACGGCTGATGGTTGACGGTGCATCGTTGGTATGCAATGTGCTCAAAACCAAATGACCGGTCAACGCCGCTTTGATGGCGATCTCGGCGGTCTCAAAGTCACGTATCTCTCCGACGAGTATGATATCGGGGTCCTGACGAAGAAAGGAACGCAACGCTGCGGCAAATGTCAAACCGACATCCGAACGGACCAATACCTGGTTTACACCGGGCATATTGAACTCGACCGGATCCTCGGCGGTCATAATGTTAACATCCACCGAATTCAACGAACTGATACCTGAATACAACGTGTTGGTCTTTCCTGATCCGGTAGGACCGGTTACAAGCACCATTCCGTACGGCGCTTCAACCGCACGTTTGAATTTATCAAGGTCATCCTGTTCAAAACCGAGCTGCGTCATATCAAGACGCAAGTTATCCTTATCAAGTATACGCATTACGACCTTCTCGCCGAAGATCGTCGGCAATATAGATACACGAAGGTCAACCGCCTTTTTAGGGCTTACACGCAACCGCGTGGGACCGTCCTGCGGCAAACGACGTTCTGCAATATCAAGGTTTGACATGATCTTGATACGTGAAACAATAGCGTTCTGCAGGCTTTTTTTCGGTTCCAGAACTTGCTGCAGCACACCGTCGATACGGAAACGGACACGAAGTGTTTTTTCATACGGTTCTATGTGAATATCGCTGGCACGCTGTGAAACGGCAGTAGCGATTATAGAGTTTACAAGTTTAACGATAGGCTCATCTTCTGCCTGACTTTTCAATTCAGCTTCATTGGCGTCATCTTCGGTATTAACAACTTCGAATTCGGCCAAGTTCACATCATCACCGAGGGTCTTGGTCATTTCCTCAGCGCTTGATCCCGCGCTGCCGTAATACTTATCGATCGCTTTCATGATCGATGTCTCGGCGGAAACAACCGCCTCTACGTTATATCCTGTGCGGAATTTGATATCATCGATAGCAAGAACATTTGTAGGATTTGACATGGCCAACGTTATGGTATAACCCATACGGTGAAGCGGGATAACCTTATATTTGCGTGCAATGTCTTCTGGGATGACAGACAATACTTTCGCATCGATCTCAAAGTGAGAAAGGTCAACCGATGCCACGCCCAATTGTTTGCCCAGCGCATTGGTCAGATCCGTTTCACTGACAAACCCCAGCTTGACCAAAATAGTACCCATACTGTCTTTGGTCTTTTTTTGCTCATCAAGGGCTTTTTTCAGCTGTGACTCGTCAATCAAACCTTCAGTGATCAATAACTCGCCGATTTTATTACTCATACATCCCCCTGAAGTAACGGTATAATAGGGAAAAAGGAATTATTATAATCCCCTTTTCCCTTATGTATATTACACTAAGCTGTAACCCTTTTCAAGGGCTTTATGATTTATTTCGAGAAGATTTTGACGGCGGGCAGATAAAACCTTTTTCAAGGCGTCTTTGATAATTGAAATATCAACAATACCGGTTTTCTTTGCAAATGCTCCGAGCATGACCATATTTGCGTATTGAACGTCGCCGATCTCTTCAGCAATATGGTTCACATCAAGATATACTGCGGTAACATCGGTACGTGTAAGTTTTCTTTTAACGATCGAGCTGTTTACAAGAACGATGGCACCTTTTTCAAACATCGGCTCGAACTTGTCAAGCGAAGGCTCGTTCATTATGATCGCAGATGTCGGCTCGGTAACGATAGGAACAGCAATGATCTCATCAGATACGCACACACTGCAGTTTGCCGTACCGCCACGCTGTTCAACACCGTATGCCGGGATCCATGAAACTTCTTTACCTGCAAACAAAGCCGCATAGCTTAGCAGACGTCCCATGACCATGATACCTTGTCCGCCGAAACCTGCCATTATTATTCTGTGTTCCATATGTCCTCCCTTATTGTGCATCGATGTCTTTTTTGACACCGAGCGGATAATAAGGCTCCATATTGTTTTTGAGCCATTCCTGTGCTTCGAGTGGGCTCAATCCCCAGTTGGTAGGACATGTGGAAAGCAATTCGACCATCGAGAAGCCTTTTCCGTCTATTTGATTCTGGAATGCCTTTTTGACCATTGCTTTCGCCTCGCGGACATGTTTCGGATCATACAATGCACCGCGGGAGATATAGGCAACGCCTGCGGCATTGGCAAGTATCTCAGAAACACGCATCGGATTACCATGGATCTTTGCATCACGCCCGAACGGCGATGTGGTGGTCTTCTGACCGATAAGTGTGGTCGGGGCCATCTGTCCGCCGGTCATACCGTAAATGGCGTTATTGATAAATATTGTTGTAATATTGAATCCGCGGTTGGCCAAATGTAATATTTCAGCCGCACCGATAGATGCAAGATCGCCGTCCCCCTGATAGGTAAACACGATCGTATCCGGACGGGTAAGTTTTATACCGGTCGCTACTGCAGGAGCGCGGCCGTGCGGGGCTTCGGAAAAATCCACGTTAAAATAATTGTAGGCAAGCGCGGCGCATCCGACCGGCGCAATACCGATCGTACGGTCCTGAATACCCAGCTCATCTATTACTTCCGCGATAAGGCGGTGTGCAATGCCGTGATGACATCCCGGGCAATAAATGGTCTGATTATCCGATAAGCTTACCGGTTTTTTATATATAACTGCCATTCTATTCACCTCTCTTAGAGAATTGCGTTGACCTTGTCAACGACATCTTTAACGGTCGGGATCCAACCGCCGGCGCGTCCGAGGAAATGCACATCGGCTTTTCCGGCAACACCTATTTTCACATCATCTATCATCTGGCCGATATTCATTTCGACCGTAAGGAAATGTTTTGTCTTTTCTGCACGTTTGGCAATTACCTCATACGGATACGGCCAAATCGTTATCGGGCGGATAAGACCGACCTTTTTGCCCGCTTCACGTAAACGGCGAACTGCGCCGATGCATGCGCGTGATGAGGAACCGTATGCCACCAAGATAAGATCTGCATCTTCGGTCAACATCTCTTCAAAGCGCACTTCGGTTTTTTCCAATTCCGCATATAAAATAGCAAGTCTGTCGTTTAGTTCCATAAGCCCGGTACCGCCGAGAATGAGCGATTTCACAATATTGCTCTTACGGCCTTTAGCACCGCTGAGCGCCCAGTCTTTTTTCGGAAGGTCGGCTGTACTTTTCGGCTGTTTGAACTCAACAGGTTCCATCATTTGCCCCAGCATACCATCGGCAAGGACCATGGTCGGCATGCGGTATTTATCGGCCAAATGGAACGCTTCCATAACTGAGTCAGCCATTTCCTGCACGGAATACGGCGCAAAAACGATCAAGCGGTAATCACCGTTGCCGCCGCCGCGCGTGGATTGATAATAATCGCCTTGTGCGGGGGATATATTGCCGAGGCCGGGGCCGCCGCGCTGAACGTTGACGATAACAGCCGGTAAACGAGCGCCTGCAAGATAGGAAATACCTTCCTGCTTCAGGCTGATGCCGGGAGATGACGAAGAGGTCATCGCACGTTTCCCTGCGCCTGCTGCGCCGAAAACCATATTGATGGCGGCAACTTCACTTTCAGACTGCAAGAATACTCTTTTTTCCTCAAGCATACGTTTTGACATATATGCGGTCAATTCGTTCTGGGGTGTAATAGGATACCCGAAATACGCATCACAGCCGGCAATGATCGCAGCTTCACCGAGCGCTTCATTACCTTTCATCAATACTTTTTCACCCATACACAGCCTCCT
>CAZIJP010000041.1:0-1100 GCA_964539615.1 uncultured bacterium | reverse complement strand
CCTTAATCCCTATGCACTTCAATGACGACATCCGGACACATCAATGCGCAACTTGCGCAACCGATACATTTATCCGGTTCTTTGCAAACGGCATAATGATACCCTTTTGCGTTAAAATTCTCTTCATCGATAGCCAGAATATGCACCGGACATGCGTTCACACACAGGCTGCATCCTTTGCAGAGCTCTGTTGAAAAAATAACTTTTCCTTTAGGCATACCACTAACACCTCCTACCGTAATTGACCGTAACCATCTTCCCACGGCGTTTTATAAAACAACTCAAGCTTCATAACGGAACCGTCGAACATCCCCGCACATTGATCGGCGAGTTTGTCCGTATATATTGTTTCCGGTATAGTGACATATCTGCACGGGATACCAAGTTTTTGCGATGCTTCAAGAGAGATATCGAGACCTTTGAGTATCATCGCTTCATTCGTTTCATTTTTCAAATGAGTATTGGAAATGATGGCAGACGGTTTCAAACCGCTCATGCGTTGGATCATCTCCGACATCGTAACGATCCCGGCTGCATCATGGGTGAATGGCCGGTTGATATTGGCTACCATATAGACCTCATATTCGCCGTTTTTTAACAGTTTTAGACGAATACTGCCTAGCGGAATGGTACCGACATCATCGCCGCCCATATCCAGGATAAAAATGGACTCATGGCGGTCGATATATGCAGCGATCTCACCGGTCAGATATGGAAGGTCGACAACGTCGATCTCTGCCGGAGGTGCTATCAGATGAATATCATGTTTATCAAATAGAGGTTTTTGTTCGCGGCTGCGGAAATAGGGATTGACCACGTCCATATCGGCGATGGCCACACGAGAATTGGTGCGGCGTTGTTGAATTGCAAAATTGGTGGCTACTTCGGTTTTACCGCTTCCGTAATAGCCGGAAAAGATAAAAATTCGTTTTTCCAAATCCGCTCCCTTTCTGGAGATACCATAAAGCAACACGCCCCTATTGTCAACCGAAAACACGCTTATTTTAATTCGACAAACGAATCATTTTATCATATGAAATCAACTAACCTCGATCGGTATCTGGTGAAAAAACAACAAATTACTTAATAATGTTTTACAA
>CAZIJP010000040.1:0-18813 GCA_964539615.1 uncultured bacterium | reverse complement strand
AGACCGTCTCTTCCTGGCTCTTGCGGCCGACGAAATGGCGGGTATTGATATCGATTGCCACCAGCGCTTCGGCTTCGTCAAATACTAGGCTTCCGCCGGATTTGAGGGGCACAACGCGGGTCACACCGCGCTCGATCGCTTCCTCGATGCCGTATGTGTCAAATATCGGTATGTTCTCCGTATACATTTCTATCTTTGTTGAAATATTCTTGACGTTCTTGAACATCTTTCGGATTTTTTCAAATACCGCTTTGTCGTCAACAATGATGGTGTCGATATCCTCGGCAAGCGTATCGCGGATTATTTTTTCCGACGGTTCAAGATCACGGTACAGCATACCGGGAACTTGCGCTTTTTGATATTTTTGCTGAATGTCTTTCCACATGTTAAGCAGAACTTTGATCTCATTCACGAGGTCTTTTTCGCTGCGCCCTTCACAGGCCGTACGAAGGATCATGCCCATATTGTCGGGTACGTGTTTTTTGGCAAGCTCATAGAGGAACTTGCGCTTTGTCTTGTCCAATATCTTGCGGGAAACGCCGAGCGCTTGCGAATTCGGCATCAAGACGACGAAATTACCGGGGAGCGATATGTTGGTCGTAGAACGCGGGCCTTTTGTACCGATCGCTTCCTTGATGATCTGTACCATGATCTTCTGATTTGGCTTGATGATCTCTTCGATCTTTCGCGGCCCCTTCGACGGCGTCACCACCGTTGAAAAACTGTCGACCTCATCGGCATCAACGCCCACATTCTCGATATCGTTGATGTTGAGAAACGCGTTCTTCTCCCTGCCGATAGCCACGAAAGCGGATTGGATACCGGGCAACACGTTCTGAACGATACCGCAGTAAATGTCGCCGTTGAGGCTTTTTTCAACGTTGATGTTGACAAAGAACTCCACGAGTTTGTTGTTCTCGAGAAGCGCAACACGCTCCTCACCTTTTTCCACATTGATAACAATGTCTTTTTTAAATGTTTTCACGTAATACTCTCCCTTGCGGTATCATGAAGGTCATACCGAGGATGGTCGCCTCCGAGATACAGCATAATTTTTTTTATAGATGTTTTCCTATTGTCAAATCTCATCGATATCCTTCCGCCGTTGAATGTAACGGTTTCTATTCCGTTAATATACTGCGTTTTACCGTTGTTGTCAACAAAGCTCATCGCCTCTGCCGTTAAAGATCTGAGCGATTGTTCGGTAGATTTGAACGATATCGTTTCAATGAATAATGCTTCGTTTTTACATTCGCCGACCGCGTTGATGGTCATCCCCTCGGGGAAAAATGCAGAAAGTTCCGCCGGTGTTGCCGTGATCGTATCGGTGCATTCGATGTCGAAATGATCGTTCACGGTGCGCACACCGACAGGTGCGGGATTGCAGAACGACAACTTCGGGTGCGGCGAAAATCCTTCCGTGTAGGCCAGCGGAAGCCCCGCGCGACGCAAAGAGAATTCGATACAATTGATGGCATCTTTTTGTGACAGGTATTTCATGACGCCGTCACGAGAAAAATAGATACGATAATTGATCTTTTTTGCCGTTACAACCGGGTCTTTCTGAATATCATTTTTTTTCTCCGGTTCGGATATCGTCAGCGATCCGCCGCATGATCCGCAGCCTGAGCAAGCTGTCGAGCAATCAGGCGTAAGTTCACCGCGGTAAGCCTTTTCCCGTTCCGAGCGCAAAAACGCACCGGTCAGAAGCGGGTCGATCATCGACCATGGCAGAACCTCGTCGTTGCCGCGTTCCGCAAGCCATGCATCGGTGATACCGTGTTTTTCCAATAAAACACGCCAGGTATCTTTGCGGATATATTCATCCCATCCGTCCAGGAATATCTCCGAGTCCACGGCATCGGTCAGCAACGGTGCAAGCCTTCGGTCACCGCGTGAGAACAACCCTTCGAGGAAGGTTATGAATTCATCGCGCCAGCTGATACGTACCGAGCGTTTTACTTTTGATTTGATATATTGGCACGCCGCTTTATACTCGGCGCCGCTCATTTGTTTTTCGCGTTCAAACGGCGTATGCGGTTTTGGTGTGAACAATGACAAGGTGACGTTCACTTTCTTGCCGGGACGGGCAATACGGTTGAGCATTTCTACGATGCCGTCGTAATCCGCCTGTGTCTCGGTCGGCAATCCGATCATGAAATATAATTTTATCGTATTCCAGCCGCGGCGATATGCCGTATCGATAACAGCGTATATTTCTTCGTCCGATATATTTTTATTGATAACGTCGCGCAGCCGCTGTGTGCCTGCTTCTGGAGCGATCGTCAGTCCGGTCTTTTTGATGTCCTGAATACCTGCCAGCACCTCATCGCTCAATTTGTCGATTCGGGAAGACGGCAGCGACAGCGATATGCGCTCATTATCGGCATATGCCTTTATACCCTGCATCAAGCCGGAGATACAAGAATAATCGATACTGCTGAGTGATAACAGCGACAGTTCGTTGTAACCACTCTGTTTGAGGATCTTTTCCGCTGTACCGATCAAACCGTCACAGCTGCGTTCTCTGAGAGGACGGTAATAATACCCCGCATGGCAAAAACGGCATCCACGTGCGCATCCGCGCATGATCTCAAGACTGACACGGTTATGCACGATATCCACGGTCGGCACGATCAATCGGTCCGGCAGCGGACATTGGCTAAGGTCTTCTATACGGCGCTGAACGCGTGCCGGCGCACCGTCAACCGTGATCGCGGTCAACCGGCCGTTGCCGTCATATTCGGGTCTATAGAACCGCGGCACATACACGCCGGGTATCTCGGTTACGGAACGTAATATCTGTTCACGCGACTGTTTTTTGATTCGGCCGTTTCGGATCGTCTCTAGTAATTGTATATACCCATGCTCCGCCTCACCGATGAATACGATATCAACAAACGGCGCAATGATCTCAGGATTTGAAATGACCGGTCCGCCCGCAAGTATGAACGGTTCATCTTCGCCGCGTTGATCGGAAAGTACGGTGATACCGCCCTTTTTAAGCATCTGCAGAATGGTCGGATAACTCATCTCGTATTGCACGGAAAACCCTACGGCATCAAAGGCTGAAAGCGGTTGCTGCTGTTCAAGCGAGAACATCGGAATACTGTGTTTATCCATTAATACAAGCATGTCGGGATACGGGAAATACGCGCGGTCACACATGATCGACGAATGGTTGTTTAACAAGGAATACAGGATACGCACTCCGAGATGCGACATGCCGATCTCATAGGTATCGGGAAAACACAGGACGGTATTAAGCCCTTCATCAGGCGATGTGAACATCGCTTTATACTCCGCGCCGAATTCACGGCCCAGATAACGAAGCGGTTTTTCAACGGTTGAAACATAGGAATCAAGAAATTCACGAATGGTCGTCATAGCTCTCCAATAGTTTTAATAGTTCCTTTTTTACGTAATGAAGGGTATCTTCGATGAGCATCTGCTCGAGCGGAAGTTTGAGCTGTCTGCTTTTTAATTTCCGTTTTGCGCCTTCGATCGTAAATTTTTCCTCATACAACAGAAATTTTATCGTGAACAGCAATTTAATCTCACGCACGGAATAGATGCGCTGACCGCTTGGCAGTTTTGCCGTGTCCATCTTGAATTCGGATTCCCAAAATCTGAGAACGGACGGACGCACACCCAAAAGCTGCGCAGCTTCACCGATCTTATAATATTTTTTCTTATACCTTATTTTCTTCACCTTTGATCAGCCTTCGTATATTGCTGCGGTGCATGAATATCACCAATGCACACAGCACCGTGATAAAAATATTCACGGCAAGCCTATCGGGTGAAGTATAGTATATAAATGAGAATCCTGCAATATACACAGCGGCAACGATCGTGGCCAAAGAAACGTAATGCGATACTTTCATGACGATGAACCACACGACGAATCCGCTTGCCGCACCCCACGGTGACAACGCGCATAATACGCCGAGGCCGGTGGCCGCGCCTTTTCCGCCTTTGAATTTCAACCATAACGGAAACAAATGACCGAGTATGACCGATAATGAGCCGGCCACGATCACGTAGATCGCATGGTCCTGGAACAACAACGGCGGTACGAACGTGCAGGCAAAACCTTTCAGCATATCCAGAAAGAATATCACTGCCGCCCATCCCAAACCTGCAGCACGATATGCGTTGGTGGCGCCTACATTACCGCTGCCGACGGTACGCACATCCACGCCCTTGACTGCTCTAACGATCAGAAACGCAAACGGAATGGAACCGAGCATATACGCCGCAAGTGCGGTGATGATCATCGGTATGAACATAACAATCTCCTTTTCGGTTGTCGGTAAAATCAATCTTATACCGTTACAACGGTATCTTATTCTTTTTCGCGCGAACTACCGCGGAACTCCAATTTTATATCGCATCCGGTAAAACCGAACTTTTCACGTAATGCATTCTTCAACTGACGCTCATACGAAAAATGAACGAGATCCGGGTTATTGGTGAACAAAATAAATTTCGGAGGAAGCACTTCAACCTGCGTACCGTATTTGAAAATGACGCGTTTGCGTTTTTTGACCGGATGCGGTTTGGTGATCTGATAATCTTCAAGAAAACGGTTGAACTCGCCCGTGCCGATACGTCTGTTGTTGATATCGTATATTTCTTTTGCCGTATCAATGAGCTTGAAAAGATTCTTCCGGTCTTTTGCCGAAATGAACAATATCGGTGCGTATAAAAGGAACGGCGCCATGAACTGTATCTTGCTGGTCATTTCCAGATAGGTCTTTTCATCTTTTTCCACAAGGTCCCATTTATTGACGGCCATTATGATGCCTATACCGCGTTCATGAGCATAGCCGAGTATCTTTTCATCCTGCTCCGCCAAGCCTTGCGTGCCATCAATGAGAAAGATGACCACATGTGCCGTATCGACGCTTTTCAACGCGTGCATGACCATGTGATGCTCAAGATTTTCCTCAACTTTGCTTTTGCGGCGAATTCCGGCGGTATCTACGATATTGTATTGCTGCTTGTTGCGCACAAACAAGGCATCGATCGCATCGCGCGTAGTACCCGCCACATCGCTCACAACGCTGCGCTCTTCGCCGAGAAATGCATTAAGCAGTGTTGATTTGCCTACATTCGGGCGTCCAATGATAGCTATGTTGATCGTATTTTCATCAACGGGAAGCTGCGCATCCGTACGGGGGAGCAACTCAATGATCTTTGCGATAAGGTCGTTCATGCCATTGCCGTATTTTGCGGAAATGGGCATGATATTGTCGAAGCCGAGCGCATACAGTTCATAGAAATTTTCAAAATCGTCTTTTTTCTCGCTTTTATTTTTAATGACGATGACCTGTTTTTTCTTTTTGCGGAGAATATTGGCGATCTCATGGTCGTCCGGAAGAAGCCCGTCTCCTGAATCAACCATAAAGAGGATAACATCGCCCTCTTCCATGCCGATCTCGGCATTTCTGACGATCGCGGAAATGAACGCATCGTCATCGCCCGACACCAGACCGGCCGTATCGATCACACCGAACGTGATGTCATCCCAGGTCGCATGGCCGTACAGTCTGTCACGGGTCACGCCCGGCATGTCATGCACAATGGCCTTATCCTGGCGAACCAATCTATTGAACAGTGTCGATTTACCCACATTCGGTCGCCCGATGATCGTTACATACGGTATCTTTTTCATTCTATCACTCCGTTAATCAGCCCTTCGGCATTTGTTTCTGTAAATACTATCTTTCCGTTTCCGGCCTTTTCTATATCATCCTGCGTGAGGTCATCTAAAAGAAATCCGTCTGTATTGAGCACGGTATCCGGTACCAGTATACGGTCATAATCATCCAAGCATGCAGTGATCGCATCAATGATATCGCGGCCGGTCAAAAGACCCGTTACGGTCACCTGATCACCAAAGAAGCGATTCTCCACTACGATCGGCGTGACCGTGTATCCGCGGTCATTCAGATCATCGATAAATGAACGCAGCAATACCGCTCCGTCATGACCGGTCACTATGCCGACACGACGCGAATTACCGCTGCCGTCATCGCTCTCGTCGATCAGATCGTCATATTCCTCTTTGAACATCGCATACATGCCGACGCCGTTGTCGATCAATTCTTCCCGGACGATCTCAGGCAGCGGAAGACCAGCGGTGATGTAAAATTCATCCGTGGCATACACGATCTCTTCACCGTATTTTTTCATGCATCGTTGCTGATATGTTTCGATCACTGCCAAAACATCAAGCGCTTCTTCGGGCGTATATTTCCGCAATTCAGGCAGGTCATCGCGCGAGTTCGTTAATCCAACCGGTACAACGGTGACCGTTTCTACCTGAGGATATTTTCCCGATAAATAGTCAAGGCTTTCCTCCAGATACTTCCCGTCATTGATGCCGGGCATCAAAACAAGCTGAGTATGGACCCGTATATTCATAGCCAGTAAATTTTCTATTGAAATTTTGATCGAAAATTCTTTTTTCGGGCGAATGATCTTCGTATACAACTCGTGATCGACTGCATGCACCGACACATAGAGCGGTGATAAACGCAGGCGGTTGATACGCTCAAGATCGGCCTCGGTAAGATTGGACAAGGTGATGTACGCGCCGTAGAGAAATGATGTGCGGTAATCGTCGTCTTTCACGTAGAGCGTCTTTCTGCATCCTTGTTTCATCTGGGAAACAAAACAGAAGATACAATCGTTGATGCACGGACGAATAGTGAAATCATCCACCTGAAACCCGAGCGGCAACTCATCGTCATGGCGAGGATTGATGGTCACCATGCCTTTGCCCTCTACCGTCAACACAAGCGTCGTATCCTGATAGAACAACAGGTCGAGCATGTCCACAGCGGGAAAACGATTGACCGTGGAAATACGGTCACCCTCGCGCAATCCCTTCTTGAACGCATCACTCGTCGGTTCAACAAAACTTATTACGATCATAACGTTATTACATCCGTTCCAGTGTTTTTATCCCGAGAAGCGACAGACCTTCTTTGATCGTCTGCGCGGTCCTGTCGGCAAGGATCAGCCGGGAAGTTCGTATCGGATCAGTTTCTTTCAATATAGGAAGTGCATTATAAAATGTATTGAATGCCTGAGCAAGCTCAAACAGATAATCGGCAATGAGATTAGGCTTATACCCTTCGGCTGCTTTCACAATGATGATCGGAAAACCGGTAAGCAATACGGCAAGCGCCTTTTCACTGGGATTATCAGGCAAAACGTTGTGATTTCCCGTTTGCCCGACCCCGGTCTCTTCCGCCTTGCGTTGGATGGAGCGGATACGGGCGTATACATATTGCAGATACGGCGACGTGTTGCCTTCAAAGCTGAGCATCTTGTCCCATTCAAAGGTCACGACACTCGTGCGGTGCTGGCTGAGATCGGCATATTTTACCGCGCCCACACCTACGGCCTCGGCAACGGCATCTTTTTCTTTATCCGGTAATTCGGGATTTTTTTCTTCAACGATCACTCGCGCTCTGCGAACAGCCTCGTTCAACAGATCGTCCAGGCGGATAACATTGCCTTTGCGGGTAGAGAACACCTCATCGGCAAAACGCATCATGCCGAACCACACATGCTCGAGCGGTACGTTCCAGCCGAGTTTTTTTGCGATCAAAAAGACCTGTTTGAAATGCGGTTGTTGTCGTTCGTCGGTCACATATACGAGACGGTTCACATCATAGTTTTTAGTGCGGTAATCGATACATGCCAGATCTGATGTCGCATATAGGAATGCCCCGTCCTGTTTACGAATGATACAAGGGTGCAGATTCTCCGTTTCATCAAAAAATACGACAAGAGCGCCCTGATCTTCCACAGCTAATCCCTTGGTAACCAGTAGGTCAACGATCCCCGGCATCATATCGTGATAAAACGATTCCCCGTTGTGCGTATCAAACGTTATATCAAGCCGATCGTAAATACGGCCGTATTCTTTCATTGAAACATCTATGAATTCCTGCCATAACCGCATATTTTCCGGATCGCCGTCCTGCAGTTTTTTCACCTCGCGGCGTGCATCGTCCACAAGCGCGGGATTTTCTTCGGCGCGTTTTTCAAAATCCACGTAAATGCGTTCCAGTTCTTCAACGGGTGATTGTTCATACGCTTGTTTGTCGAGCCATCCGCGGTATGCCACAATGAGCTTGCCGTATTGCGTGCCCCAGTCGCCGATATGATTGTCGGAAATTGTATGAAACCCGAGCTTATTATAGATCCTCTTGATACTGTCGCCGATAACGGTGCTGCGCAGATGTCCGATGTGCATGCGTTTTGCGATATTGGGCGACGAATAATCGATCACCACATCTCCGTGTCGGTCGAGAAAATCATAGTCATACGGTTCCGTCCCGAGTTTGCGGATAAAATTCCCGAGAAATTCAGATGAAAGATGAATATTGATAAATCCCGGGCCGGCGATCTCTGTCTTTGCAATAGCAGGATCGGACAACGCTTCCGTTATCTTTTCAGCGATAAGCCTGGGTTGCATCTTCAATTGTTTTGAAGCGGCCATAGCGAAATTGGTTTGGAAATCACCGAATACGGGGTTGGCTGTACGTTGAACAAAGAGGTTTGAACTGTCAGCTTCGGGAAATACTTTCGCGACTGTGGAGGAAAGTATACCTTCGAGTAATTTTTCTATGGTTTTCATCGTTATTCTCCGTTTTAATAAGTATAGAACCTTTTCGCTTCTGATGATACAGGCAAATCGATTTTTTTCAAGTAAATACCACCTGATAGAACCAATAATGAGTAATTGACATTAATAAATGAGGAATTATAATTAAATCAGTTTTTTGATTATTGTTCCAACACACACCCTAAAGATAGTGTCCAAAAAACATCATTGAAATCTTGCTCGATTTCCTGAACAGAAGTAACCCGAAAAGATAAAAAAACCGATTTTTCGGGTTTAACTCGTAATCCGGCAGTAAATTCAGTAGTTATCTGTGTTTCTTTATCAACATGGGAGGACGAAGGTAAATATCCATCTTGGGATATAAACTCAGTCTCTGAAGCAATAATAGTAAAAAGACCAAAACCTCCATAAAGTGAAAATGGTCCTTTTTTTAAAGATAATTCCAGTGGAATAGATATTGAATGCTTTGTAAAAGAATTACAATAAAACTGTTCGTCATATTCTTTATTCAATTTTGCTTTAAATAAATAATAATCAAGATTGATTCCACCGTAAAGCCTACCTATAATTTGCTTTTCAAAATGTAATCCCCCGTAAAAATGATGATTTGAATCTATGTTAACTTCGCTCTCAGTTTGTGCAAAAGCCATGTGCCCACCGCCTATGCCTACATTGATAGAAAATTCAGCATGTGCCATAGATATAACGGTTGCCAAGATAATTATTACAACAAATGAACGCATTTAAATCTCCTTGTTTCAAGCAATATACCGCGTTTTCCACATTGTGTCAATTTAAAAGAGACAACATCAAAATCTTATATAAAATTTCTACTGAAAGCTTTTTACAGTCGCCGTTAAATACTATCTTTACTCAATAATCGCCTTCATGTATACTGTAATCATTAACAATGAAAGGATGCTTACTATGAACATCGCACTCTTCATATTTACCGAACAGGGTGAAGGACTGAACACATCATTTCTTACCAGTAATTGGTTTTATATTTTCATTGCTCTCGTGATCGGCGCAGGGTTGTTTTGGTTTTTTTGGACGCGTCTGCATGCATTACCGTCGTTGTATGAAAAGATTCCCTATCCGACGTTTGAGCGCGGTCAAAAATACTCACCGCCCAAGCTCAGTCCAGCAATGGCCGGCATGCTGATGCAGCCAGCCGTCGCAACACAAAATCTGGTCATTGCCGTGATCACCGACCTCGTTGCACGCGGTAAGCTCAAAATGGAAAATCTTTCGGAGAACGCAAAATGGTACCAGTCGAAACGATTTCGATTTCAAGTAATTGATGACGTCGGGCTTGCACCTCATGAAAAAGCGGTTTTGGAAATGCTCTTCACTTACGACCCCAAGATCGTAGAGGATGATCTGTGGCAGATGAATACACGGATCGTACGAAAACTGACGAGTTTCATCCGTAGCGTTGAGTTTGAACTTATCGGAGCTGAACTCATCGATCCGTTGCGCTTCCAACATCGAAAGAAAACAGCATGGATATCGATCGGTTTACTGATCGCCGGATTTATTAGCTTTGTTCCGGCGCTTACGGCAACAATCGTTGCCGATCTTCCCGGCGTGATCATGATCTCAGGCGTTCTCTTTATCATGGGTATCGTCGGCTTGATCATGAGCTATCAGGAAGCCGTGTACACACCGAAAGGATATGAAGCGTTCCTTGAATGCAGAACGTATAATCTCTATCTCCTCCGCGCATTGGTCGATAAAAACCCAGAACTTCCCATTGTTGAAGCGGTGACCTACGGTATGGCTTTCTCAATGAACTATCGAGTCACCGAATTTTTGAAAGCTGTTGCCGGCAACGGTATATCCGCAGTATTTGATGATGAGACGCCGCTCAACTCACTGAGCGACCTGATAAAAGGACTGCAGGCGCAAAAAAGATCTAATTAATGTAGAAACTCTTCAACCTTTTGAAAAACCGATCTTTTACTCCGCCTTTTTATTAATCGTTCTGATGTTTGATTATTTTGCCCTCCACCATAAATATCGTATCCTCGCAAATATTTGTTGAAAGATCTGCAATACGCTCCAGATTGGTCGCAACTTTGATCAAATGTATTGAACGTTCAATGGTTTGCGCATCAGACAGCATATACGTGATAAGTTCACGTATCACCTGTTCTTTATAATCGTCAACGATATCATCCCGTGCGATCACATTTCGGGATAGATCAACATCGTCGTTCATGAACGCGGAAATACTGTCTTTTAACATGCCGGCGGTCTCGGCTTGCATCTTCGGTATTATTATTAACTTCTTGACCGGGGGACGGGCAATAAGAAATTCTGCGCTTTCGCAAATATTTACGGCCATATCGCCGATACGTTCCAGATCATTATTGATCTTCATAACGGTCAGGACGGTTCGCAGATCTTTTGCTTCAGGCTGAAATAATGCAATGATACGAGCACATAATTCGTCAACTTCCACTTCCATCTCGTTGATCTTCGGCTCGTCAATAGTGATGACCTGCCGTATCAGCTCTTCGTTCTTCTCTTGTAATGCTTTGATACTTCTCTCGATCATGCTTTCGGTAAGCACCGCCATTACGATAAGTTTTTCACGCAACTGCTTGATCTTTTCTTCAATCATAGATGCCTCCTCTTAACCGAATTTACCGGTCAGGAATTTTTCGGTCTTTTCATTCTCCGGTGTGGTAAACATTTTCTCGGTAGGCCCGTATTCGATAAGATCTCCGAGATAAAAGAACGCCGTACGATCGGATACTCGTCCTGCCTGAGCTATATTATGCGTGACAATGATAATGGTGACCGTTTGACGCAACCCTACCACCAATTCTTCGATACGTGCCGTTGCGATAGGATCAAGCGCCGAGGTCGGTTCATCGAGGAGCAATATCTCAGGTTTCATGGCCAGCGACCGCGCAATGCATAAGCGTTGCTGCTGCCCTCCCGACAGAAAGGTTCCCCGTTTGTACAAACTGTCCTTCACTTCCGTCCAAAGGCCTGCTTTTACCAAAGCATCTTCCACGACCTCATCGCTTTCCGATTTATTCAAACGAATGCCGTTGAGTTTATACCCGGCGATGACGTTATCGTAAATATTCATCGTTGGAAACGGATTCGGCCGCTGGAATACCATACCCATTCGTCTCCGAACGAGGATAGGGTCAAGTTGATACACATCTTCTTCGTCGAGCAACAACTTTCCTTCAACACGCGCGCCGGGGGTAATTTCATGGATTCGGTTGAGACACCGTAAAAATGTGGTCTTCCCACACCCTGAAGGCCCCATAATAGCTGTGATAGTATTCTTTTCAAAGGAAATAGAGACATCCTTAACCGCCCGATGAGCGCCATAAAAGGCATTGATATTTTCTGCTGTCAAAATGCAATTTTCCATCGTTTCACCACCAATCTTGTAACAATATTCAAAATGAGGACAAACATGACCAAAACAAACGATGCTGCCCAAGCTATCCTGTGCAATTCATCGTAAGGGCTTATTGCATATTTATAAATAATGAGCGGCATCGCATCTACCGGTTTAAAGATGTTGCTGTTGAAGAACGGATTACCGAATGCGGTCATAATAAGAGGAGCTGTTTCACCCGCAATTCGTGAAACACCGATGAGAATACCTGTTACGATACCGCTTAAGCTGGACGGAAGAATGACCTTGAGCGCCGTTTTGTAATACGGCACGCCGAGAGCAAGTGCCGCTTCCTTGAATGAATACGGTATCATCTTAACGGTCTCTTCCGTGGATTTAATAATGACGGGAAGCATCATCAGCGCCAATGCAACACCGCCCGCAAACGCTGAAAATTGTTTCAACGGCATAACGATCCAGACATACACTACGATACCGATGACTATGGAAGGTATTCCCTGAATGACATCAAGTCCCCATTGGACAAAACTTGCAAATACATTCTTGCGGTTCTCCGCTATATAAAATCCGCTTGCTACGCCAAGAGGAATTGCTATCCCGCTTGCAATAAGGATAAGCATAATCGTGCCGACAAGAGAATGAAGAATACCGCCGCCTGTTTCGCCTACCGGTTTCTCAACCTGGGTAAAAAATTCCCAATTGATCGACGAAATACCTGTTTTGATAATATGGAAGATGATTAACGCCAAGGGAATGATCATTGCAAAAGCAAGGATCATAATAATGATCTTGAAGAGTATATTCTTATTCTGCCTATATTTGATTTGAAACGCAAGCTTGTCCGTCATATTCAGCCGCCTACCGTTGTTTTCTTGATAATGTACTTCCCGATTATATTGATGATCGCCGTTATGACCAACAAAATAAGCCCTAGCATGATAAGCGAACCGGAATGAAGCCCCGCTCCGGCCTCATTGAATTCGTTGGCTATCACACTCGATATCGTATTGGCCGGAGCAAATATAGACTTTGGTAAAACATTACTGTTGCCGATCAGCATGGTCACTGCCATTGTCTCGCCCAGAGCCCTTCCGAGAGACAGGATAATACCGGCAATAATGCCTGATTTTGCATAAGGAAGGATTATATCGCGCATGACCTCATACGGTGTTGCGCCAAGCGCATACCCCGCTTCTTTCAGATCATTGGGTACAAGCTCAATGATCTCTCGGGCAATAGATGCTGTATAAGGGATGATCATGATCGCTAATACAATTGATGCCGAGAGAATGCCGACTCCGTACGGGGTCATTTCAAGTTTTTGCTGCAATAGGCGGATCAACGGAGTTATGGCGATCAGCCCCCAGAAACCGTATATAACTGAAGGTATCCCGGCCAGAAGTTCTGTCATGCTTTTAATGAAGGTTGCAGGAAAACCTTTCTTGAAGTATTCTCCCATTGCCATTGCTATCGACAAAGCAAAGGGAAGAGACAAAATCAGGCTTAAAAATGCGGTGATCAATGTACCGATGATAAATGGTAAAGCGCCGAACTCTTCAGTAACAGGATTCCATGTTTTAGAAAAAATAAAACCGAATCCGAATTGTTTCATAGCCGGCGCTGCACCCGTAAAAAGACTGATAAAAAAAGCACCAAGAGCCGTAAGGATTATTACGCCCGAAAGAACAAGAAAAATAGTAAAAAGTTTCTCTTTTAACTGAATATGTCTCAGATGTACAGGAGCGGCAATACCGCTCCTTGTAGATAAAGGTGCCATGTTATTTTAATACCGGCTTTCCATTGTATGTAACCGAACGCAGAAGTTTTTCCGCTTTTTCAACGACGCCTTTCGGCAACTTACCGAATTTCAATGCCTCATTAAATTGTTGCCCTTCATGGATCATCCACCAGAGCAATTTGACGGTATTCTCAACACGCGTAAGAGAACGTCCGCCATAGTTCTGCTCTTTATAAAGAATGAGCCAGGTAAAACTTGATATCGGATAGCCGTTTGCCGCATCAGTATCAGTAAGCGAAACTTTTGTGTCATCAGGTATGCTTACGTTCGCAGACTGTAGCATTGTTTCAAGCGTGGGTTTTATGAACTTCCCGCTTTTGTTTTTTAATTCGGCAACAGAGAGATTATTTGAGAGTGCGAAAATGACCTCTACATACCCGATACTCCCCAACGTATCCTTCACGAGTCCCGCAACACCGGGGTTACCCTTTCCGCCCAGACCGACCGGCCAATTGAGCGCTTTGTTGACACCGACATTTTTCTTCCAATCAGCGCTTACTTTTGAAAGATATTCGCTAAATATATACGTCGTGCCGCTTCCATCGGAACGGTGAACAACGGTGATACCGAGATTGGGTAATTTCACACCGGGGTTGATCGCCGCGATTCGGGGATCGTTCCATTTGGTGATCTTCCCCAAATAAATATCAGCAAGGATATCTGAAGTAAATTTCAAAACAGGATTACCTTCAAGATTATATGTGATGGCCACTGCGCCAAGACACGTTGGAATATGCAGCACGTCTGCGCCTGCTTCAGTTAATTCTTTATTGCTCAGCACGGCATCTGTTCCACCAAAATCAACGGTCTTGGAAATGAGCTGCTTGATGCCTGCGCCTGATCCGACACCCTGATAATTGACCTTGATACCTTTGATCTTATTGTATTCATCAAACATCTTCGAATACAATGCCTGCGGAAATGTAGCCCCTGCCCCAAGGATCTCATTATCTGCCGCAAATACCTGTGTTGCCATCATCATCGCGGCAACTGCCATGAAAATCAGTTTCATGCTTTCCTCCCTTTTTTTCTTCTTACCGGTATAGTCTACATCCGCACCTTTAATACACCGTGAACACACGGTTAATTTTCTGTTAATTCGGTTGAGAAAATACAGTGATATGCTATACTTTTCCAAATTGCGAAAGGAGCACCTATGACCGCAGTTGAACTTATTGATGCACAGGTTCGTAGTTATAACAAACATGACCTTGAAGGATTTCTTTCATGGTATGATGATAATACCTTTTTTTATAATGCCAACGACCGGGAACCGTTCATGCAGGGGAAAAATGATATGCGCGAGCGTTACGGCCAGCGATTCTCAAATACGCAACTCCACGTAAAGATCCTCAACCGCATAAGCATAGGCAACAACGTGATCGACGAAGAAGATGTGACCATATCGCCAACTGAGCGTTCGCGTGTTGTGGTGGTCTATACCGTGGAAAATGAAAAGATAACGGCTGTCCGTTTTCTGCGTTGATACAACTAGTTGAAAATAATACCCGCAAACTGGAGGTAGTTTATGAAACATCTTGCGTTTTTTTTGATCGTATCGATTGTTACGTTTTTCATTCCTGCTATCGTCGTGTCTCAGGAGCCTGAGATAGAGATAGAACCTGAATCGGTAATGACAAACGACAAGGATATGAAAGACCTTGCCCGCACGGCATTTCTTGTAAAAGGAAAAGACGGCAAAGAATGGCTCTGCATCCGCTTGACTGTTCGACAATATAATGCCGCTAAAGACCGCGCCGACGGCAACTCAATTGTCCGTATCGTGCTGACAGCCCGCCAACATCTCGCGATCAAAAATGCGCTCGGTCTTGATAAGATCGCATCGAAATTGATCATTCGTGCAAAAGCGGAACGCTTTATGTCCTCACGCGGCATAAAAGGACGATATATTATTCGTCCGGCATCATATTTCCGTGATCTTGTATCAAAAACGGGAGAAGTGGAAGAAACCGACAGTGCTGAAAATCCACCGGATACCATATTCGATCTCATCACCGAAGAATGATGATCAAATTGGGGATCACAAAACGGGCCAGAGCAAATTCCGGACATATCGTAACGCTGTTTATTTTACCTATAAATGATATAGCAAGCCGATGATAACAACGATCCTTTTCGATTTTGACAATACTCTGGTTGATTATATGGCAAGCGACATTGCTGCAATGAGCCATATGTTACGAGAACATCGGGGAAATTTAGATTTAGATGCATTCCTCGATCGATCGGTGGAAGTGATCATGAACTCCGATGCCGAGCGGTTCGCATCATCAAAAGACCAACATTATTATCGATTCAAAACGACATGCATGGAATTCGGCATTCCCTGGGATGATACCTTTATTCACGATTATTATGATCATTTTATTGACAATGTTCCGGTATTTGACGGTGTTGTACCCTTATTGCAACAACTTTACGGCACTGTGCAACTCGGTATCCTTTCAAACTCCCCGTATCCCGACGAGCAAAACCGCCGAATAACATCATCAGGACTTTCAGGTTTTTTCGGTTATATCGGATTGGCAGCAGACATCGGGTTTTTCAAACCGGATAAGCAGGCATTCGCTCATGCATTGCACCATTTTCATGCGACACCTGCTGAAACCGTTTTTATCGGCGACTCGGAACAATACGATATAATCGGCGCAAAAAATGCGGGCATGACCGCAATTAAAAAACTGAGCCCTTGGAACATCAATTCCACGACCGTTGCCGACCACAAATTTAATGAATTTCCCGAACTATGCGATTTATTAACAACTACCTATCATTTACGTATAAACCAATAAACATACACTCAAAGGAGCAAACTGATCGTGAACGCGGTACCTTTTCCCGTATCGCTGTCGACCTTGATCGTGCCGTTGTGTAAATGAACGATATGTTTCACAATAGAAAGACCAAGGCCTGTTCCGCCGGTATGCCGCGAGCGCGACTTATCAACCACATAGAACCGCTCGAAAATTCGCTCAATATCCTTTTCCGGGATACCGATGCCGGAGTCTGAAATTCTGATGATAAAATTACCGTTACGTTCTGTCGATATGGAAATCGAACCTTTTTCGGTATACTTTATTGCATTGTCGATCAGGTTAATAAGCAATTGTTCGATCATGAATGCATCCGCAGTGATCGTGCCGTTGTCACATAATGCAATAGAAAGTGACAACCCTTTTTCCTGCGATCTTTTATCAAACAGCTGGATGGTCTGTTCTATCATTGCATTAATATCAACAGTTCCCGGTGAAAATCTCCCCGATGTATTCTCTAGTTCAGACAGCACAAGAAGATCTTTAACGATATGGATCAAGCGCTCGGTATGCCGTTTTATGATCTCCAGGTATTTCTTTTGGCCGGTCTCCTGACCGATCTCTTCTTCCAAAGTTTCAAGATACCCTTTGATAGCGGTCAACGGAGTGCGCAATTCATGCGAAACATTGCTTACGAAATCTTTTTTTATTCGGTCAAACTGACGGATACGGGTGATATCGTGGACAATGAGAACGATTTCAGATTGTGCTTCCAAATAACTTGCGCTGGCAAATAGTGTGGCGCCTTCCATCTCGATCTCGGTAGTGCCGGAACTTTTCTGCACGCTCACCTCTCGAACCAATTCAATAAAATCCGGATTACGGAACAATTCCCAGTAAGGAACATTAATTATCGCGTCACAACGGGCGATCTTTTTCAAGCTATCATTGGCCATCACCACTCGCCCGTCTTTATCGAGTACGGCAAAACCTTCCTGAAGCGACTGTATGATGGTCTGTATCTGTTCTTCTTTAACGTTTATCTGCGCAAACAATTCATTGAGTTGCACGACCATTGCATTAAAATGTTCAGCCAGATCATGAAGTTCGTCGTGATTTTGTAAAAGAACACGTGTTTCCAGATTACCCTCTGCAACTGCTTGAAATCCGTCGCGAAGATATCCGATAGGGCGGGTGATGCTCTTGGAAAACCACAATGCTATCAATGCGGCAGCAATAATTGTGATACATGCCGCTACCAGTATCCGCAGACGAATTTCACGGAGAAGCTGTTCAAGCTGCTCCATAAAAATACTTAATCGAAGCACCGCAGTAGTTTTCCCGTTTATCTGGATCGGTACTGCCACATATAAAAGCATATCTTCAACGGTTTTACTGTAACGGATATTTTGCGATCGTACACCGCTGAGCGCATTGGCGACTTCCGGTCTAAACAGATGATTTTCCATCGTAGTCGGATCTTTTTGTGAATCAGCGACAACAACACCATCGTCAGCAATTACGGTAATACGGATTTCCGCCCTTTTTCCTTCGCTGATCACGGTTTGACGAAGCAGGTTGAGGTCATAGGGTTCTGAATAATACCGGACAACTTCCGGTTCGATCAATGCAGCCATTTTTGCAAGCTGATCTTCAAATGTTCTGATATAATTTTTTTTGATCACAATCAGCGACGATACGATATGAATAAGCGAAACAAATATAATTATTCCGAGAAATAACACAAGAAGCTTTGTTGATATAGTTTTCATTCAATATCCAATTTATAGCCGACACCGCGGATATTCTTTACGATATCGCCTGCATCGCCGAGTTTTTCACGAAGATGTTTGATGTGCACATCGATCGTGCGGTCTATCACTGTTTTATCATTCCCCCATAATTGGCTCAAAAGCTGTTCGCGGGAAAATACCCAGCCCATTCTGCCGGCAAGTATCTGAAGGATGCGAAATTCAGTGGTCGTGAGCACGACCGGTTTATCGTCAACGGTCAGGCTGAACCGGTTGGTATCTATCACAAGCCTTCCTGCGATCCGTATAATATCTTCGCTTTGTTCTTCTTTAATACCGCGCCGCAAGATAGCTTTCACACGCGCCACCAATTCTTTCGGCGAGAACGGTTTTGTCACATAATCGTCAGCACCCATTTCAAGCCCTACGATCTTATCGGTCTCATCACC
>CAZIJP010000039.1:0-18875 GCA_964539615.1 uncultured bacterium | reverse complement strand
TCATAATTTCTCCGTCAGGTATTTCCAGTATTTCTTCGGCATGATGCTTCGCTGCAATGCAGGGTTCAAGCGCTCTTTAATAGCGATGCTGTGGAAATAGCCGCGCCATAACTCTCGCACGGTATTCTCATTATCAGCAACAACTGTCTCTTTTCCCTGCACGGCATCCTGAATCGGCGCTTCGATATTTTCGTAGAAAGCAATATCGTTGCCGTCGAAATAGGCTGCGCAATTTCTGCGTGTATCATGGATAAGCCATATCTTTCCGCGTAAGCGATGTTTGAAATGTGATGAAAGCAACGGCACCACATTGTAATCCGGTTCAAACGGGCCGTACAATGTACCGTCGGCAAGTTCGGTAAAACGTAATAGTCCTTTGAACATATGCGATTCTCCGCCGGCGCCTTGCGCGGCTTTCATCGTCAACCGAATATCCTCATCAGATACATTGCCGGCAATGCTTTTTTTAGCTTCGATCGTTTTTCGGATGAATTGGAGGATATGCCGCTCTATTCCCTTGATCTCGGTCAGATAGGCATAATAAACGTCATGCGGCACAACCGGTGAAATTTTCAACAATCCCTGAAAAACACGGTCGGCTTTTTCTTCATCGGTCTGAACTGCAACGTCCTCGGCAAACAGTATCTGTTCCAAACGTTTCTCTGCCGTGATCTCTTCGGGATCAGATCTCAAACGATAGGATTCAAAGACACAGGTCAAAAATCCGAGAAAACTTCCATCATACACATAACGCAGCATGTACTTTCATTCGCCCTTTTCAAATTTCATCGGAATATAATTTTTCATAGGTTTGAATCCGAGCCCTTCGTAAAACGGTGTCGTGCCGGGCTCAGCTACAAGCGCGATCCAGCCGATCTCTCGTTTCGTCAATTCAGCCGTTATCGCTTGTATGAGTTTTTTCCCGATGCCTTTACCGCGGTATGACTTGAGAACGACCACATCCTGGATATACGCATCGCTGATGCCGTCAGACAAGGCTCTGCCCATACCGATCATCGTTGACCCGTCAAAGGCCCCGGCAAAAACAAACGACATGCGCGGTATCTTCTCAACAAAAAACGTATGCTCCTCTAAGATGTCGTCACCGTTTTCCCACCAGCCGGCATCTTTATATAAAGCGATCATGTCACAAGCAGAGACTTCACGGATTATACGAATTTCAATTGTAGGGTCATTCATAATAATTCTGCCTTTATGTTAATCGATCTCAACCCGGGCTTGTTCATTGAAGGGATTCGTGCGCACCGCGAAAGAGAACAGATACGGATAGTCCCGTTTTAAATATGCCATATAGGCGCCCCATTCGCGCAATACAGCAGTATATGCACGGTGAACGTCAATCGTGATATGTTCTGCATCTTTCGGATGAAGCGTGTCAACATGTTCCCGTCGTGAGAGCTCTTCCGTAAGATGGAACACCGATTGTAACAGATCTGTAAACGCTTCATGCTCCAGAAGGATCGGATTCTCCAGAAGTTTTGTAAGAAAATCACGTTTTTCAACTAAGAGGATCTTCAATTCGAGAAGTGATATCTCGCTTAAAATAACGGTCGGTTTATAAGACAATAACGTTTTTTTCAATGTTTTCAGGCACATCTCATCCGATGATACCGAAATGATCAAAGACTGGCGCAACTCATTGATCGAGGAATCGGCTTTTGAAAATCGTTTAAGAAGCTCTGTCCCCGTTTCGCTGAAAAAGACGCCTACAACCATCATTAGTTTATCAAGAACGGCTTTTTTCTCTCGTTCTGCGAGAAGTTTATCTACAACCAAAGTCACCAACAATACTTCGATGGGTAAGAATGCGATATCCATAAGAAGATAATACATAAACTCATAACTCTTATGAAAAATCGCAACATGTACCCGAAAAAGAAAATAAAATAAAAACAACAATCCCGAAACCAAATACAAATATTTATAGAATCGTTTCATAACAGCCTTTCTTAGCTTTTTAGTGATTGGGCACAAACCGAAACGGCAATTTCCAACGCTTTTACGATTTCTGCAAGCGACATGGACGCTATACCGTTTTTATCAACTGTCTGCTCGGGAAGAAACGGCACGTGGATGAAAACGGTTTGAACCGCACGTTGATGTACAGCGCTGTGATGAAGCGCGTGATATAACACATGATTACAAACGTAGGTGCCGGCCGAATTGGAAATAAAAGCCGGAATCCCCGCGAAACGGACCGCAGATACGATCTCTTTTATCGGCAACGTTGAAAAATACGCTGCCGGACCATTCGGTACACAGGGGACATCGCACAATGTCACACCGGCATTGTCGGCAATATCGGCATCATTGATATTGATCGCCACACGTTCTACGGTAATGCCGCTTCGTCCTCCGGCCTGCCCGACGCAAAGTACACAATGCGGAGCATGACGGTCGATCGCTTCACAAACAAGTTTCCCCGCATCGGCAAAGGTTACCGGGAGCAATTCTTTTACGATCTCGATATCGTTCATGCCGTCCGGCAATAATTTCACTGCTTCCCACGACGGGTTGGTCTTTTCACCGCCGAAGGGTGCAAATCCGGTCATCAGTATTTTCATGTTCACCCTTTCGCTTTCGGTGGGAGTTTTTTTCCGACCGTTGCGCAGTAAACGGTAAAACGCTCTTGTCCGTCCAACCCGATAGCTTTATCTACGGCATCATCGTCATACGCCGCAATAGCGCAAACGCCATAATCTATCGTTTCTGCCGCAAGATATAAATTTTGGCAAACATGACCGGCATCAAGATAGAGGTAACGAAAACCGCGCTCAACATATCTCCATGTCATACGATAAACGGTCGCTGCCCAGAAAAAGGTCACAGCGCTACGCGGAACCATTTCCTGCCCAAGACAGGCTTCAGTCAATTCAGTTTTACAGCCTGTGCGAATAAATTGGAGTGTATGTTCGATAGCGAGATAACGATATAAACCGGGTTCAAGTCCGTCGATGTTGTTGACCAGCAGGTAGGTCTCAAAAGGATGACGAGCACCTGCAGACGGTACCGTGCGTAACGTAACGGGACGAGTCGTACTTTCTTTTACTCCTTGTGTACACCATAAAAGAAATGATAATTCAAGAAGCGTCATTGCGGTCTTATCATATGCACGCACACTGCGGCGTTGGTCGACCAGCGTTTTAAACGATACTTTCGGGTCCAAGTCTTTCGGGTCAGGAAGTTTAATATGTTCTTTGCCCTCAATAGCCGCGTCCTCTAAAGGCGGCTGTGGTAATTTCTTTTCCTGATCGCTTTCCGATATATTGGGATATTTTGTGAGCTCGACGAAATTTTTTCCGGCATCTTTCATAGTTTTCCTTTCTTACTTAAATAATTTGAACGGACAAGATCATTCGGTTATCTTTGCCGCAAAGTCATCGATCTTTTTAAGGTTAAATTTTTCTTCGGTCGCTTTGATGCCGGCGATCGCTTTCACGGCAAGTTTTTCAATAAAGCTTAGTTTTTCCGTATAATACGCATACCCGACAACACTGGCAATACTTGCATGTTCAAGTAATCGTGCAGGGAAATTATCGGGGAAAATATTCGGCTCTTCCCGCCCTGAACAAAGAAATATACCGATCTTTTTCTTCATCAACACATCAAGATGTGTTTCAATAAAATGTTTCATTTCGGGTTGTATTTTACCCATATATATCGACGCCCCAAGGATTATTGTTGAATAGCAATCAAGCGGGGGGACAATATCGGTCATACAATTCACGACGGTCGTTTCAGGAATTTTATCTTGTATCATTTGCGCTACTGCGGCAACAGAACCATGCTTGGTAGTGTATACAATCAATGTTTTCATGAATTTACTCCTTATCAGTTTCCGATATTGGCTGTTCCTGACCTTCGCCGTTTTCTTTCTGAACTAAGACTTGAAACGACTCGATCTCTTCTGAAGACAGATATCGCCATTTCCCCGGCAATAGATTGTTCAAACCGACCGTATGAACTCTCGTTCGAATGAGCCGCAATACTTTCAGACCGACCTTCTGAGCCATTTTTCTGATCTGCCTGTTCATACCTTCGGTTATGATCAATGTGAACGACCGTTCGCCGATCCGTTTAGCTTGAGCGGGTTTTGTCTTCTTTCCATCGATGGTCATTCCGGCACGCATTTTATCAAGCATGCTTTCCATGACAAGCTGATCGGTGAACACCGTATATTCTTTTTCTTTTTCATTTTCGGCGCTTGCCGCGGCATATACAAAACGCCCGTCATTTGATAATATCAATAATCCTTCACTGTCTTTATCAAGGCGGCCAGCATAAGCAAGATCGTCCATTTGCGGCAGATCGGCAAAAACCGTTTTTCCTTCATCTTCATTCCGACTTGTTACCACGCCTGCAGGTTTATGATAAGCAAGATACACATAATCCGTAGGAAACAAAGAATCGCAAACCACCGTATCGGTATCGGTATCGATCACCGTGCCGAGTTCGGTCACCGTTTTCCCATTGACCTTCACATACCCTCCGGTTATATACTCTTCGGCTTTTCGGCGGGAAGCGATCCCGAGATCTTTTAAATGTTTATTCAACCGTACTTTCATATTACATCGCCTTAAAAAAATAAATGATGAAAACAATCGTTATTGCAAATGATAGGCAGAGTTTCAAACCTGATCCGACGATATTGGCTATAACCGTTACTGCTCCTGCCTTCATCGCATGACCTGTTTTTTTCCCGGCAATAAGTTCGCCGACTATCGCTCCTACAGCCAATCCTACAAATGCCCCTATCGGTCCGAACACTAATCCAACCAATGCACCGATCGCAGCTCCCCACATTCCTTTTTTAGTGGCGCCGAATTTTTTCATACCTAATATCGGTAAAATATAGTCAATGACCTGAGCAACAATCACAAATAATGCAAATACTGCAAGCCATGCCCACCCGACATCTACTTTCGAAGAAAAATGAAGCAATACCAATCCAAGATAATTCAACGGTGGCCCTGGTAGTACCGGCAACAAGCAGCCGAGTATACCGGCCAGCATCAACAATATCCCTAAAACATACAGAATAACATCCATGGTAGTATCCTCGCTTTTTTATGTAAAAAATTTTTTGACAAACGGCGAAGTGAATTCTTCTGCCAAAATGTCCATATGCACAATGTCAAAATGTTTCCCTGCAATGATTTTCGCCTTTCTTCGGCGTCCTATCTCTTTAAACCCGACCTTTGTATAGCATCGGCCTCCGCGCTCATTATACTCATAATATTTCAACATGACATTATAAAGATTAAGAATGTTAAAACAAAAATCCAAAATAAGTTGTAACGCTTCCGTTCCATACCCTTTGCCCCAGAATAGTTTATCACCAATGGCGATGCCTAATTCAGCTGTTCGATTGATATGGTCAATATCGAATATCCCGACATTACCGATGTGAATATCGTTTTCAAGGTCGATTATATCAAAAATATATTTCCCGTTCTTGATAGTAGCATCGATAAAAGCCTGTTCTCCTTCACGTGTGATCATCTGAGAAATGGTCACAAGGTTTTTAGACATCTCGATATCATTGAACCATTCGGTGTATCTGTCAACACTTTCGATCGACATTGGTGATAAATAGCATTTTTTCCCGCAGAGTGTTTTATAATACGGCATAATGCCTCCTTTATAAAAAAATACCCCCATTGCGGGGGTATTGACGTTTTCCGTTTGACCGTTCATTTAAGATGCGATATCTCAAATCCGGGAACATACAATTTTTTCTCAAGCCATTCGGTAAGTTTTGTTACGATAAGGATCAGCAATAGATACAACAATCCGATGACCATATATATCTGCAGGTAATAGAATGTGTTCGATGCAAAAAATGTGGCCTTAGCAAACAATTCTTCAACCGTGATGATATACGCCACCGATGTATATTTTATCAGATACACGATCTCGTTTGATAACGCGGGAATGGAAAATCTGAACGCTTGCGGAAATATGACCTCTTTGACCGATTGCCATTTTGTCAGGCCGATCGAATAGGATGCTTCCATCTGCTCGGTTGTGATAGCCAAAAAACCGCCTTTAAGATACTCAGCCTGATATGCGGCAGAGTTGAGGATAAACGCGATCACCGCTGCCGTAAACGGTGCGATGGATGACGGTATCGCCGGCAAACCGAAGCTGACAAGCCAATTACTGAATGATACCATGCCGTCGGATTGCAATAATCCCGGCAGTCCGAAATAGATGAAAAACAGCTGCACCAGCAACGGCGTGCCACGCACAAGCGTGATATAAAATTTACACAGATTTTTCCAAAACCAGTTGCCGTATAAAACTCCTATAACAAGAGGGATCGATAAAAAAAATCCGATGATCGCGGAAATAAGCGTCAATAAAACGGTAAGCCAGAGCCCATCCGCAAATTTCGGCAAATATTCAACAAGTTTATCAAAAAAGCCCATACTTAATCTCCATACAATTCAGTGATCTTTCCTAAGAACGAACGTGTTCGTTCATTCTTGGGATTCATGAACATCTCCTTTGGAGATGATTGTTCAAGGATATGTCCGCCTTCCATGAAAATGATCTCTGATGCCACAGATTTGGCAAATCCCAGCTCATGGGTAACGCAAATCATGGTCATCCCGTCTTTTGCAAGATTTTGCATGACCTGAAGGACCTCGCCGATCAGCTCGGGATCCAGTGCAGACGTAGGCTCATCAAAAAGCATCAATAACGGGTCCATCGCCAAAGCACGGGCGATACCCACACGTTGCTGCTGTCCGCCTGATAATTGTGCCGGATATTTCTCGGCATGTTTTTCAAGGCCTACCTTGGTCATTTCAGCCATAGCTTTATTATATGCATCGGTCCTATTCAATCTTTTTACTTTCAGCAAACCTAACGCAACATTATCGATAGCGCGCAAATGTTTGAACAAAGCAAAATGTTGAAAGACCATGCCGATCCGTTGCCGCACCATAGGCAACTCACGAGCGGGAAGCTCGGTAATGTTTTGACCTTCCAGAAGAACAGTTCCTTCTTCGGGAGGAGCAAGCATATTGATACAACGCAGCAATGTTGATTTTCCTGTACCTGACGGCCCGATGATTACTTTAACATCGCTTTTTTCAACAGTAAAGCTGACGCCATCAAGCACGGTATGTTTTCCAAAACGTTTTACAATATTTTCAACCTGTAATAACGGCATGATCGCTCCTTATTGTGATATTAAAAATCCGGGCACTTCATATTTTTTAGCTATATACTTAAATCCGTAATAGAACAGATGGAACAAAACAAAATAAATGACTGAACAGGCAAGATAGATCTCAAACGGCCTAGCCTGAACAACGATGATCTCTCTGCCGTATTTCAATATCTCTGCTATGCCGACTATATAGGCAAGCGGAGAATCTTTCAACACGATCGTGAATTCATTGGTAAACCCAGGTAAGGATAAGCGTACGGCCTGCGGTAAAATAACATACCACAATGCCTTAAATTTGCTCATACCCTGCGACAAAGCAGCTTCCATTTGTTCCGTGCCGATGGATAGAATGGCTCCGCGATAGATCTGCGCCTGATACGCAGACGAATGAAGCCCCATGGCAAGTACAACGGCCAAAAATCCGTTCATATTGATCCCGATGCTCGGGAATCCAAAATAAATAATAAATATAATAACAAGAAGCGGTAATCCGCGCATGATCCATTCGTAAAAATATAAGATCCTTTTAACGGGTTTTGTACCGTAAATTCTGAAAAATGCAACTAATACGCCCACTACCATGCCAAGAAATATCGATAAAACAGTAATCTCAACAGCAACCACCGCTCCTTTCAAAAGGAGCGGTGTATTGCCCAACATGAATTTGATTGATTCAAGCATGTACGGCAACTTTCATTCCGTTACATCATGTATTTTTCGAGTAAGGTCTTCCAAGCTTCAGAAGCGAGCACTTCGGTCAAAGCTGCATCCAATTTTTCTTTATAAGGAGAATTTTTCGGTAATGCTATGCCATAGTTCTCATTGGTGTTGATCGTATAGATGACTTTGATATCTTTGATCTTTGCATAACCTTTTGCAGCGCTGTCATCAATAATGATCATATCAAGATTACCGTTGAGCATATCGGTGATAGCTTCGATATTTGTCGGATATTTTTTAAATTTTTCTTCTTTCATCTTTTTTGATTTGATAAGATTTTCATCTACCCAAAGTTGACCGGTTGTTCCGTTCTGGACACCGATCTTAAACTTTGCGAGATCATCATCGGTAGCAACTGTAAGTTTAGAATCTTTTTTTACAATGATAGCCTGACTAACGGTAAAATAAGGAATTGAAAAATCGATCTGCTGTTTACGTTCTTCAGTGATCGTAATTGCCGACAATGACATATCAAGTTTGCTTTGTGTCAATGAAGGAATAAGAGAATCAAACTGCATGTCCACGATCTCATACTTCATGCCCATTTTCTCAGCGACCATTTTTGCAAGTTCCATGTCGATACCTTTGTATTCATCTTTTTCTTTGAATTCAAAAGGCGGATATTCCGCATTGGTACCGATCTTAAGAATCGTTTCTTTCTTAGCACAACCCGTAAAAACCATTACAAAAGCCGCACACACAGTCACAACCAACGCCAACATCTTCATAGCTCTCATGACCTACCTCCTTAGGGTCTAACGACATTGTTAGCCCATTACTATACCTATGGTAGAACGAAGTGTCTAAACTGTCAAGATAAATTAGACTGCGGATTGATTTTGATCAATGACCGGATAATGCTTTCGTCGGGAATGTTAAGGTGATCGTTGTGCCCTTTCCTTCTTGTGAAGTGACCTCAACCGAAGCGTTATGCAGATCCATTAGTTTTTTCACGATTGACAAACCAAGCCCGGTGGTCATTTCACCTTCCGTACCTTTTCGCCTTGCAGCTGAGAACGGTGAAAATATTTCTTCTAATTTATCCGGACTGATCCCGATCCCGGAATCAGCTACTGTTATAATACACTTCTTTTTTTCCTGCTTCCCGGTAATCAAAACGATCCCTCCGCGTTTGCTGAACTTTATAGCATTTGTTATGACATTATCCAATATCTGTACCAACCGATTTTCATCGGCAGCAATGATACAATCTTCTTCAGGGAAATTCGTTATAAGATCGATATCTTTCTGAGTAGCTTTTACGGCAAATAATTCGGAATGCTCTTTCCAAACCGTCTGCAACACATGGCGAGAGACATCAAGTTTAAATTTTTCAGTATCAATTTGATTGACCTGCAAAATATCCTGAACAAGCGCTAACGCCTGTCCGGCGGCAAGGGCTGTAATATCGATAAAGCGCGATGCAGGTTCATCATTACACATGTGCATATCTTTCATGAGGTCTATTGCGGATAATATCGATCCGATCGAATTCTTTAGATCATGAGCCACGATACCCATGATATAATCTTTCGACGTGGCGATCTTAACCAAATCATCATTACGTTCCTCAAGCATATGTTTCATTTCCATAAGTTCAATGTTTTGTTTGAATATTTCCTGTTCACGTTCTTTTTCTATCCGGTCTTTGTTTTCCTGAATATTCTCCAGTTGCTTCATTTTTTCATGTACGGTCAGGTATAATGATACGTCATAAAACTTTTTTTGATACTCATAGGCCTTTTGATAGTCTTCGAGTCCTACATATATCTGCATGAGCGTATCGTATGTTTTTTTCATCAACGCCTTATCATCGCCTTGTTCGGCTATCGGCAATGGTATCATAGCTTTTTTTAATGCAGCTTCATACTTTTCCTGCTTGAGCAGGATCTGAGCTATCGAATGGTTATAATTGGCATAATTTTTCCTATTTCGCGTATCAGAACAATGCTGAAGTCCGTATTCATAACATTCCATTGCTTTATCATAGTCTTGCATATCAAAATATCGATTGCCGATATTAAAATTGATCGAAATAATATATTCGTCATTGTTCAGTTTTTTAGCATTGACCATCGCTTCTTTTAATACGTCCAAACTTTTTTTAAAATCTTCCATCTTAGCATAAAGCGCGGCAATATTATTCATCGAGGCTACTATCGATTTCATATCTTTCAATTCTTGCCGTATCTTCAAAGCACGCTGATGATACTGTAATGCCTGTAAACTATCATCAGTTTCCATATAGAGTATGCCGATAAGATTGTAGATCATACTTAATTCCAATGTGTAGTTAGATTTTTCAGCTAAAATAACAGCTTCTTGCAGTAGCTTCAATGCCATATCAAAGTCGCCTCTGTAAAATCTGTTTACGGCATATCGGTGTAAAAAAACAACTTCATACCGGGTATTCTTTTCTTCGCGAGAGAGGCTCAACCCTCGTTTTGCATATGTTTCGCATTGCACAAAATCAGCTTCATTTCTGAAATACTCGACCAAAGCCAAAATATTTTCCAATTTCTCCAACGGATCCCGTGAATTCTGTTCCCGTTGGTGTAGTGCATCCAATGATATTTTCTCATCACTCATACTTTTACATTATCACAGTATAAAAACATGAACAAGAAAAATGTCATAGATTTTTTTGGTAAAATAAAAACTTGGAAAGGATCTGAATAGTACATTAATAATTCGTATAATTACATTTTTAAAAATAATTGGATGTATTCTTCTTACAGATCAAAGGCATCGATCTCTTGTTTGTTATCATCAAGTGCAACGACATGAAACACGCCGTTGCGCTCGCTAATTACGCAGAAATGATGCTTTTTTACAAATTTCAACGATATATCACTTTTTGATTTTTGATTATACAACGGTGCACCGCCACCGCCCGTAACAATATACGTAATTCCGTTCTTTTCACTGCGCTCATAATCATGGTCATGCCCACTGAACACGGCTTTCACACCGAATTTTTCAAACAGCGGTACCAAATGCTGCTGCATGTTCTTTTCTCCGCCATGCGGACCGGTACTGTATGGCGGCGTATGGCTGATGATGATCATAAGTTTTTTTATTTTCTGCCCGTCCTCGAGTTCTTTTTCCAACCATGCATACTGCTCAGATTGAGGCATGTAATCGGAGTAAGTATCCATCACGATAGCATGAATTCCTGCGGTATCTACGGCATACCATCGCTCATTATTGGGTAGTTTAAAAAAATCAAAATAGAGTTTTGATGAATGTTCGTGATTTCCCAATGTCGGATAAAATTTTGACGTTTTAAGTAAACTTTCCGACATCGAAACAAATTTTTTCCATTGCACATTGTTTCGGGCATCCTGAACAAGATCACCCGTATGAAACACCGCTTCGGGCGAAAAACTTTCGATCAACCCCAATAATTTACGGTGCACAGCATAATTCGTACGCGAATCACCGTAAACTACAACCGTTTTGACCGACTCGGAATAGACGCAGGAAATAAAACCCGCGAATAAGAAAATAACTAATAATGTTTGTTTCAATCCGTGAAACAACATACGTTCAGGATATCATTTCCGACAAAAGCGGAATATCACCGGTGGTCAGGGTTGTTAAGATACCATCGGTCAACGGCGCTATGCCTGCGATACGGTTTGCCTGGCGTTCAACTGACCGCTCGAAAACATTGCGCACAAAACGACCGTTACCGAATGTACGGTCTCGGTTATCATACGCATCGGAAAACATCGCCAACGCTTTGGCTTTCGCATCGGCATCAAGTTTAAAACCGGCATTCTTCACAAACATCTCCATGATCAATAAAAGATCTTCGGGTTTATAATGATCAAAGTAGAAAAACCGGTTGAACCGTGATTTCAAACCCGGATTTGAATTGATGAACAATTGCATCTCATCGGTATAGCCGGCTGCGATCACCACAAATTTTTCGCGGTAATCTTCCATACGTTTTAATAGTGTATCGATCGCTTCCTGCCCGAAATCATTGGCTCCGTCAAGCGGTGAAAGCGAATACGCTTCATCAATAAAAAGGACACCGTCCATCGCCTTTTGAATGATCTCATCGGTCTTTATGGCGGTCTGCCCGACATAACCGGCTACAAGCCCCGCTCTGTCGGTCTCGGTAAGATGACCTTGCGAAAGAAGTTTTAAACTTTTGTACACCTTACCCAGCAAACGCGCGATAGTTGTCTTTCCGGTCCCCGGAGGGCCGTAAAATACGGCATGAAGCGACAACGGTGCAACAGGCATGTTGCGTTGCTCACGTTCCTTCTGAACTTTTATTAAATTAACAAAGGTCGTGATCTGTTCTTTGATGTTTTTCATGCCTACCAGGTCGTCTATCTTTTTCATGACCTCTTCAAAAGTCTCATCTTTTTCCGGCGGTTGCACTACAGCTTTCGGATCAGGTTGAGAGCGTTGAATGAGCGCGATGATCTTTGTCAAACGCTCTTCTTCTTCCTTTGTGATCGTACCGTCCGCTTTCACGAGACAATTGATGAACAACATATACGCCGATGCGATACGGTCGTGACGCATAAGAATATCCTGTTCATCCGCACCGGTAACGGCCGTAAGTGATTTTAATTTCCCGTCTGCCAACTCAATGGCCGAATCTTTAATAAAAGAAGCCAGATAATTCCAATATGATTCAAGCGTATTGAACACTTCCGGCGGGAGGATATCCGACGTAAATATTTTTTTCGATGCGTCTTTAACGGCAGGATCGTCGGAGGTCTTTATCGGCATGAGCGATACTGCTAAAAACAATCGTTCTTCATTCGTAACCAATCCGTCGGCATAAACGCCGAGAGAGGCGATAAGCACCATATCTTGAGCGATCGTATTGAGGATATCCGGCGGCATCCCTTGCGGGTATGCCTCGTTGAGCAGCGAATTGATCTTTTTTGCCTCATTGAAAAGAAATTCCAACTGATTCGGTCCGTCATTACGGGGAGGAGGCGTCCTTCCCGGCGTTTTCCCTAAAGCCGTGATCGTATCAAATAATGCCGTGATGGAATCATTGAGCGTATTCCATGTAAACAACGGTCCGTTATCGGGAACTACGGTGTCGTCAATATTGTCATTTTTTGGAGTTGCTCCGGCAGCAGCTTTATCGGCAAACCGCTTGACCATCTTTTCACTGCCGACGATCGTAAAAGATGATTTACTGCTCCCCGATTGAAAGGTAATAAGGCATGATGCGTAGCTTGCAACACATGACCATGTCAATCCGCTGCGCTGTAATTCAATTGCATACGACCCTTCTTTATCGGAAGGTATGAAAAATAACGAAGAATCGGTAATAAACAACACGCCTTCTGTGCTTGAGTCAGCCGTAAAAGCCTCTTGAAGCGCGATGATAGTATCATTGTCGGACATCATGGTAGATAACCGGTCAAGGACACGTGTTTTATTGCCTGCAAGCTGCCATTCCGGGAATGATGCGAGCATTATTTCAAGATCGGTCTTATTAATCATTCGGTGCTATCCCCTTATTTTGCTTCAAGTTTATTGATATCTGCCAGGAAAATATCGGTCATGCTTTTATTGAGTTCCTCTTTATTACCTGCTGTCATAACACGTGCGCCAAGATCATGCAATTCCGTGAAATCGCCGGCATCCATATCAAATCCGATAAAACTTACGAGAATATTGCTGGTCGATACGGGAAAATCATCAGTGGTTTTATTGTTTTTATTCTCCACAATCGCTGTCATTACCTCATCGGGTTCTACCCCTGACGTATTCTCGCCGTCAGAAATAACGATCAGGCTTTTAAAGATCGTTCCCGATTGTGCCAACGCCTCAGCTCCGCGTTCAAGCGTTTCGCCGATAGCAGTACTGCCGTTCGGATAAAAACTTTTAGGATCACTGGTGACGGCACGTAGTTTTGCAAAAGCTTCCGTATTCATCTCGGCAAGTTCGAATAACGTATCAACATCGTTACTGAATTTTATCAAACCAATTTTTATCTTTATTTTATCTTTTTTCCAGGTTTTGTTATACGAGTTTTCCAAAAAATCAACGATCTCGGTCAGAGCCTGTGATGCGATCATGTATTTTTCGGTATTCTGTCCGCTTTTCGGATATTCCTTCATCGATCCGGAACAGTCGATCGCTATAACAATGGATAATCCAAGATCATCGATGGCTGTTAAACCCGGTTTGAATTCATCGCCAAACCTGAGATAATATCCTTCAAACTCCTTTGTAGCGACCTGAGATAATCCTGTTTTTGATGTTGATGAATTATGTGTTTTGGGAGTAAACAAATTGTAAAGAACCACAGAAATAACAATGATACCTAAAACAATCGGGAACGCACAAGCACAACCGCGTTTTTTTTCTTCCATGGCCACTCCTTTACTCATCCTTTATAGCAAGTTTGTCGATTTTTTCGTTAAAATAAGACACAACCTCTTGAAATTGTTTTCTTCCCTGTGCGATACGCGCAGGTTCTTCGGGGCGGTCAAGATTTTCAGATGTAATGATATTTCCTTTATAGGCCACCCAGATCCTGTCGCCGAGATACACGGCTTCGGGGATATCGTGAGTTACGATGATGACCGTATATTCGTGCTCAGATTTCGAAAACAATATCTCTGCCATCAGGTCTTGCATCTCCCAGCGGATCTTTCGGTCAAGTGCACCGAACGGTTCATCCATAAGAATGATCTTTGCATCCATACACAAAGTACGGGCAATCGCAACGCGCTGCTGCATACCACCTGACAATTGATAGGGAAATTTATGTTCAGCGCCGGTTAGATACATTTTATCGACCCAGTATTTTGCCTGCTCCAAAGCGTCTTTCCGTTTGATGTTTTTTACATGGATCAATGGATAAGCAATGTTATCCAAAACGGTTAAAAACGGAAATGACGAATATTTTTGAAATACCATTCCGCGGTCTTGCCCGGGGCCTTCGATCTTTTTACCGCAGACGAACATCTCACCTTCAGTAGGTTCTATCAATCCGGCAACAAGGTTCAATATCGTTGATTTGCCGCATCCCGAAGGACCGATCAAAGCAACAATTTCACTTTTACCGACAATATCATCAATGGTAAAAGATAAATTCGGAATAGCGATCTGTTCGCCGAATTTCTTCACAACATTTTTCGCCTCAAGCACCGGAACGGGGCCGATCTTTTCAGACCTTCGTTCAATACCGATCTTTTGAAAGTGTTTGTAAACATCCAGATCTATATTGGGATGTATATCTACGGGTTTTTCAAGCTCTTTCATGGTCAGCCTTTCTCATGCTTGAACAATATCGTTCCTGCTTTTTTAAATATAAACGAGAATAAAAAGGCAAAGAAAATAATGACAAAAAATATGGCATACATATCCTCGATCTGAAAACGGCGTTGGCGTGAAATAAACAGCCAGCCGATACCGTTCACAGTATCTCCTCCGCTGGAATTGACCATCTCAGCAAAAATGATATACCCCCAGCCGAGGCCGAAAACAGAAGAGAAATGTTTCCAGATTCGCGGCAATGCTGCAGGGAAATTCACAAGAAATACCGATTGCAATTGTGAAAAACCAAGTGTATATGCCGTTTGAAGGTAGATATCGTCTACTTCATCCATTTCTTTTATCACGAGGCCGAGAGCTACAAAAAACATACCCATTGTAAGAAATATTATTTTCTGCTGTTCCTCGATCCCGAAAATCGCCTGCGTAAGCGGTATCAATGCCGCGATCGGTATGAATGTGCCCACCACGAGCATCGGATAAAAAAATGATCGTACCGTTTTGTGGCAGCTCATAAAAATTCCGAGAGGAATTGATATGAGAAGAACGATAAGAAACGATAGAAACTCGCGTTTGAAACTGAGCCACGTTGCGTAGATAAGGGATTTTTTCATTTCAAATTGCCCGACCTCTGGTGTCCCTCGAATGAGAGCCGGAAATGCCTTTATGATATCCACCGGATTTGGCAATACATTACGCGATATGATCCTGTCTTCAGTTTTCTCGGCAGTCGTTAAAAAAAACCATATCCCCAAAAGAATAACAATGAACAATAAGGTAGCCGCCAGTTTACCTGACGGCGTTATTGGTTTTCTGACCCACAAAACTTTGCGCATAGATTTCCCTGTTACTCAAATGACAGGAATTTAACCTCAACGCGACGGTTTTTAGTCTGATCGTTTGGATCTATCGGCTGGTCCCAACCTTTGCCTTCCGTGAATATACGTTGTTCTTCACAACCGTATTTTTCAACGAGCACTTTCTTGATATATTCGGCACGTTTTTTCGATATCAGTTTTGCCTGAGCTGATGCTTCGAGGAACATTTGCTGCCCTTGTGCCTTGAACTCTTCCACCTTCGTCGTGTCCAAATGACCGATGAGTTTTACGACGGTTGTACCGAGAACGTTCATCTGTTCGGCAATACGCGAAAGATGCTGACGGTTCGCTTTGATCTCTTCGCGGGCAGAATTGAAATCAAATTCCACCTGAGCGGAATCGAAGTACAGCTGCACGTCTTCTGTCAAAACTGTACGTTTTGATTCGAGGTCTGCAATGCTGAAATTACCCTGTTTATTGAACGATGTCTTTACGGTATTCTGCTGATTTGCAAACATCTTTTTATCTCTGAATTTATTCAGCGCCGTAAGATACATAACCGATTCACCGTCATAGCTTGCCGATGAAGATAAGCTGCCTGCGTTCTTATAATACTCCTGAGATAGGAAGAATATCTTATACGCGCTGATCGGGTTTTCCGTGTCAAACAACATCATGGTTTCCGGAAAATTAGCGATATGCACGTCCTCAAGCATCAGCGATGCTTCATGTGCGCCGCCAGGCAATTTGAAAAGTTCTGCCATAGCATTGAATACCATTTGCTTGTTTTGCTGGAACAGGTCAAAACCTTCCATCATGGATTTTGAGAATGCCTCGATGATCTCAGGATGATCTTTTGCAAAATCAAGCCGTGCGAGATAACAATCGGCGATGAGTTGGTTTGCATCTTTAGAGGTGATCAACAACCGAGATCCCTGAACATATGATGTGGAATTCGGGTCGGTGATCTCATATAAAAACGGCGACCAGGTCACGCAAGCATCGATCTTAGAATCATTTAAGAACGCATCTTTCGCGGTCACCGCATCAGACACATATTGGATCTGCACATCTGCCGGAGCCAGATTAGACTGAGCAAGTACCCACAGAAGGAAGAAGTTGGACGGCGTATTGCCGGCCGTTACGATACGTTTTCCCTTAAGGTCTTTCGGTGTCTTTATGGATTCGCGGGTTATTATGCCGTCACCGCCGTACGACCAGTCGAATATACCGAAAACCTGCGGGATGACGCGTTTGTCATTTTTGAATACATCATATAACAACGGCAGTGTATCGATCGTTGACCAAATGATCGGATATTTACCTTTCGCATAATTTGCCAAATGCGAGTTCGGGTCTTCGTCGCGGATAAGTTCGACGACGAATTTACCGTTTTTGTAGAACAATGAATCCTTGTTTGGTTTTAACCCGTTGTTGGCAGCGATGAGTGCGGCATATCCGCCCCAGGTGACCAACGGAATACGAAGGATCGGCACGTTCTGCCCGTCAAGTGAGATCGTATCAAGTGTATAACCAGAAAAACCGGTGACTGATAACGGCTGCGGTTTTGACATATAATTGATCGCGTCAAGCGTCTGCTTTTTTTTATGTTCACCGTAATACTTGTAGAACAGCGCTCCTCCGATAATAAGGACAAGAACGACAATTCCGATAACTTTTTTCATACTGCTCTCCTTATTTTGCTTCTATGTTCTTCATCATGAACTGCGGAGCAATGACCGCATCTGCAGGCACATTGAAATCCTGAGGCAGATCGCTTCCGTTCTTTTTATACAGCTCGACGGAAAGATTAAAAATAGAATATGCAGAGATGGGTGCATTTTTGTCAAAGAATTGTTTATTCTCTTCTTTGCCGGCGATAACAACATCACCGAACATAGCCATGACCTCATCTGCGCCACCCTTTATACCGAAAAATGAAGCAATATCGCCTGCAACCTTTTTCTGATCTTTCAAGAATATCTCATAGCCTTCAAGCATTGCCTTATTGAAAGCTTCAAGCACTTCCGGATGTTCTTTTGCAAAATCGCTGCGAACCAGATAGATGTCTGCGATCAAACCGTGTGCGGGATTACCTTTTGCCGACGTGGTGAGCAATACCGATCCTTTTACATAGGACGGTTTTTTCGGGTCAGTGATATCATAGATGAACGGCGACCAGGTTACGCACACATCGATCGATTTGTCATTAACAAATGTATCTTTTGCTGCGATCGCATCGGCTGTAAATACCATTTTCACATCATTTTGGGTCAAGCCGGCTTCATTGAGATACCACAGAATGAAATAATGGGACGGAGTATATTGCGCTACGGATATTTTTTTACCCTTCATATCTTTTGGGGATTTGATATTACCGCGAACAATGATACCGTCACCGCCTGATGACAGGTCAAATAATCCTACGACCTGCGGGATCGTGCGCGGATCTTTACTGAGCGAGTTATATTGAAGCGGAAGCATGTCCATCGTGGACCATATCATCTGGTAGTTGCCGCTTGCAAGCCCCGGGATATGGTTGCCGACGTTCTCTTCCTGAACGAATTGAACTTTGAATTTTCCGTATTTGTAGAACAACGAATCTTCTTTTGCTTCCGGGCCGTTATTGGCCGCAAACAACGCTGCGTAACCGCCCCATGTGACCAACGGGATCTTGATGACCAGGTCTTCTTTTTTCTTTGTACAACCCGACAACAATACTGCGATCACAGCGAACACAGCAATAAACAATTTCATAAACATCCCCTCCTGTTTTATAGGTAAACCGAAAATATCATTGCCGATATTATACCCCTGTGCGAGGTATTGTCAAGGATAATGCGATTTGTGAACCTTTTTTGAAAACA